>CAZCVH010000004.1:21980-28128 GCA_964502115.1 uncultured Geminicoccaceae bacterium | reverse complement strand
GACATGGAAGGGTTGTTGACGGAGAACCGTATCTTCAAGCAGCGCACGGTCGACATCGGTCGGATGAGCATCGAGGACTCGCTGCGCTGGGGCTTCGCGGGGCCGATGCTGCGCGCCAGCGGGATGCCGTGGGATCTGCGCAAGGCGCAGCCCTACGCCAAGTACGACGAGGTCGAGTTCGACGTGCCGGTGGGCTCCAACGGCGACTGCTACGACCGCTACCTCGTCCGCGTCGAGGAGATGCGGCAGTCGGTGCACATCATCCGCCAATGCCTCGACAAGATGCCGCCGGGACCGGTGCGCACCGACGACAAGAAGGTGACGCCGCCGCCGCGCGCCGAGATGAAGCGCTCGATGGAGGCGCTCATCCACCACTTCAAGCTCTACACCGAGGGGGTGCACGTCCCCGCCGGCGAGTGCTACGCCGCGGTCGAGAGCGGCAAGGGCGAGTTCGGCGTCTACCTCGTCTCCGACGGCACCAACCGACCCTATCGCTGCAAGATCCGCTCGCCCGGCTACGTCCACCTGCAGGCGCTCGATTTCATGGGTCGAGGACACCAGCTCGCCGACATCGTCGCGATCATCGGCTCGCTCGACGTCGTCTTCGGGGAGGTCGACCGATGAGCCTCAGCCCCGACGTCGAGAGCTTCGCCTTCACGCCCGCCAACGAGGAGCGGGCGCGGGCGCACATCGCCAAATATCCCGAGGGCCGCGCCGCCAGCGCGGTGCTGCCGCTGTTGCACCTCGCCCAGGAGCAGCACGGCGGCTGGCTACCCCAGGCGGCGGTCGAGTACGTCGCGCGGTTCTTGGAGATGCCGAAGATCCGGGTCGAGGAGGTCGCCTCCTTCTACGACATGTTCAACACCGAGCCGACGGCGCGGTGCCAGATCCGCATCTGCACGACGACGCCGTGCTGGCTCTGCGGCTCCGACGACATCGTCGCGGCGGTGCAAGAGGCGCTGGGCTGCAAGGTCGGCGAGAACACCGCCGACGGGCGCTTCTATCTGCGCGAGTTCGAGTGTCTCGGGGCGTGTGCCAACGCGCCGATGATGTGGATCGACGACGACTACTACGAGGATCTGACGCCGGAGCGCGCCAAGGCGATCATCGAGGCGCTGGAGCGCGGCGAGACGCCGACGCCGGGCCCGCAGAGCGGGCGCAAGGGGCAGATCCCCTTCGGCGGCAAGACCACGCTGTTGGAGGTCTGAGTTGCTGCACGACAAGGATCGCATTTTCACCGACATCTACGGCGAGAAAGGCCCCGAACTCACCGCGGCGCGGGCGCGCGGCGATTACGACGGCCTCAAGGATCTCGTGCTGATGGGCCGCGAGGCCATCCTCGACGCCGTCAAGAAATCGGGCCTGCGCGGCCGCGGCGGCGCCGGTTTTCCGACCGGGCTGAAGTGGTCCTTCATGCCGAAGCGGACCGACGGCGGGCCGGTCTATCTCGTCGTCAACGCCGACGAGAGCGAGCCGGGGACCTGCAAGGACCGCGAGATCATGCGGCACGAGCCGCACAAGCTGATCGAGGGCTGCATCCTCGCCGCGGTCGGCATGGGCTGCACCGCCGGCTACATCTACATCCGCGGCGAGTACGTCCGCGAGGGCGAGCAGCTGCAGCGGGCCATCGACGAGGCCTACGAGGCCGGCCTGCTCGGCCGCGACATCGCCGGCTCCGGCTTCGATTTCGAGCTCTACCTCCACCGCGGCGCCGGGGCGTACATCTGCGGCGAGGAGACCGGTCTGCTCGAGAGCCTCGAGGGCAAGAAGGGCCAGCCGCGGCTGAAGCCGCCGTTTCCGGCGATGGTCGGGCTCTACGGTCGGCCGTCGACGGTGAACAACGTCGAGACCATCGCCCAGGTGCCGGCGATCCTCAGGCGCGGTGCGGACTGGTTCGCCGGGCTGGGACGCGAGAACAACGCCGGCACCAAGCTCTTCTGCATCTCCGGGCACGTCAACAACCCGTGCACCGTCGAGGAGGAGATGAGCATCCCCTTGCGGGAGCTCGTCGACAAGCATTGCGGCGGCGTGCGCGGCGGCTGGGACAACCTCAAGGCGGTCATCCCCGGCGGCTCGTCGGTGCCGCTGATCCCCAAGTCGGTCTGCGACGAAATCCGCCTCGACTTCGACGACCTCAAGAACGCGCAGACGGGTCTGGGCACCGCCGGCGTCATCGTGATGGACCGGTCGACCGACGTCATCCAGGCGATCTGCCGCCTTTCCAAGTTCTACATGCACGAGAGCTGCGGGCAGTGCACGCCGTGCCGCGAGGGCACGGGCTGGTTGTGGCGCGTGATGACCCGGTTGGTCGAAGGTCGGGCGCGACCCGAGGAAATCGACATGCTCTTCGACGTCTCACGCGAGATCGAGGGGCACACCATCTGCGCGCTGGGCGACGCCGCGGCCTGGCCGGTGCAGGGGTTGATCCGGCACTTCCGCCACGAGATCGAGGATCGCATCAAGCGCCAACAGGCCGCGCCCGCCATGGCGGCGGCGAGTTGAGCGCGGCGAGGCACGAGGACAGAGCATGCCGAAGCTGACGATCGACGGCGTCGAGGTCGAGGTCCCGGCGGGTGCCACGGTCTTTCAGGCCTGCGAGCTCGCCGGCCGCGAAGTGCCGCATTTCTGTTACCACCCGCGCCTCAACATCGCCGGCAACTGCCGGATGTGTCTGGTGGAGGTGGAGAAGGCGCCGAAACCGGTGGCGAGCTGTGCGATGCCCGCCGCCGACGGCATGGTGGTCCACACCGCGTCGGAGAAGGCGAAGCGTGCGCAGAAGGGCGTGCTCGAGCTCCTGTTGATCAATCACCCGCTCGATTGCCCGATCTGCGATCAGGGGGGCGAGTGCGACCTGCAGGACCTGACGCTCTTCTACGGCCCCGACAGCTCGCGCTTCGCCGAGAACAAGCGGCCCGTCGCCGACAAGTACATGGGTCCGCTGATCTCGACCCACATGACGCGCTGCATCCACTGCACCCGCTGCGTGCGCTTCGCCGACGAGATCGCCGGGGTCGAGGAGCTCGGCGCCACCGGTCGCGGCGAGGACATGGAGATCACCACCTATCTCGAGCACGCGGTGACGTCGGAACTTTCCGGCAACGTCATCGACCTGTGCCCGGTCGGTGCCTTGAACTCGAAGCCGTACGAGTACACCGCGCGGACGTGGGAGCTCAAAAAGCACGAGAGCGTCGACGTCATGGACGCGGTCGGCTCGAACATCCGCGTCGATGTCCGCGGCAACGAGGTCATGCGGATCCTGCCGCGGCTGCACGAGGACGTGAACGAGGAGTGGATCTCCGACAAGACCCGCTTCGTCTACGACGGCTTGAAGAAGCGCCGGCTCGACCGGCCGTGGGTCAAGCGCGACGGTAAGCTCGAGGCCGCCGACTGGCGCGCCGCGATGGCGACGATCCGCGCCCGGCTCGACGGGGTGGCCGGCACCAAGATCGCGGCGATCGCCGGTGATCAGGCCGACCTCGAGGCGATGGCGGCCTTGAAGGACCTGATGGGCGAGCTGGGCTCGCCCAACCTCGATTGCCGCCAGGACGGCGCCAAGCTGGAAGGCGCGCGCGCCGGTTGGCTCTTCAACACCACCATCGCCGGCATCGAGCAGGCCGACGCGCTGCTGCTGGTCGGGGCCTTTCCGCGCTACGAGGCGGCGCTGGTCAACGCCCGCATCCGCAAGCGTCAGCGCATGGGCGGCTTCAAGATCGGCCGCGTCGGCTGTCCGGGCGATCTGACCTATCCGACCACCGACGTCGGCGCCGGGCCGCAGAGCCTGGGCGACCTGCTCGCCGGCGAGCACAGCTTCGCCGAGGTGTTGGAGCGGGCCGAGCGGCCGATGGTCATCGTCGGTCCGGGCGCGGTGGCGCGGCCGGACGGTGCGGCGGTGCTCGCCAAGGCGCGCGAGGTCGCCGAGCGCTTCGGCATGATCCGGGACGGCTGGTGCGGCTTCAATGTCCTGCACACCGCCGCCTCGCGCGTCGGCGGCCTGGAGCTCGGCCTGGTGCCGGGCGCGGGCGGGCGCGACGTCGAGGGCATCCTTCGAGGCGCGCGCACCGGCGAGATCGAGGTGGTCTACCTGCTCGGCGCCGACGAGCTCGACACCCGCGGTCTGGAGAACGCGTTCGTCATCTACCAGGGCAGCCACGGCGACGCCGGGGCGCGGGTGGCCGACGTGATCCTGCCGGGGGCGGCCTACACCGAAAAGGCGGCGACCTGGGTCAACCTCGAGGGCCGCCCGCAGCGCTCCAAGCTCACCACCTTCCCGCCGGGCGAAGCCAAGGAGGACTGGCGCATCCTGCGCGCGCTTTCCGAGGTGCTGGGCAGAAAGCTGCCGTACGACACCCCGGCGCAACTGCGGCGGCGGATCGTCGAGCCGGCGCCCCGGCTGGGCCGGATCGACCGCATCGAGGCGGCGCCGTGGGCCGAGTTCGGCGCCGCCGGCGAGCTCGACGACGCGCCGTTCACCTCGCCGATCTCGGACTTCTACCGCACCTGCGCCGTCAGCCGCGCCTCGGCGGTGATGGAGGCCTGCGTCGAGGAGATCCGCGCCCAGCAGCTGAAGGCGACCGGCAGCGATGATTGACGGCATCCTCAGCGTCGCCTGGATCGTCACCCAGATCATGCTGGTGGTGGGGCCGCTGCTGTTGGGCGTGGCCTACGCCACCTGGGCCGAGCGCAAGATCATCGGGGCGATGCAGTTGCGCCAGGGGCCGATGACCGTCGGGCCCTACGGTCTGCTGCAGCCGATCGCCGACGGCGCCAAGCTGTTCTTGAAGGAGACGGTGATCCCGTCGGGCGCCAACCGCGGGATCTTCCTGCTGGCGCCGATGGTGACCTTCGTCTTGTCGTTGGTCGCGTGGGCGGTGATCCCGTTCGACGAGGGCATGGTGATTTCCGACATCAATGTCGGGGTGCTGTACCTGTTCGCGGTCAGTTCGCTCGGGGTCTACGGCATCGTGATGGCCGGCTGGGCGTCGAACTCGCGCTACGCCTTTTTGGGCGCGCTGCGCTCGTCGGCGCAGATGATCTCCTACGAGATCGCCATCGGCCTGATCATCATCGCCGTGTTGATCTCGGCGGGGTCGTTGAACCTCACCGAGATCGTGTTGGCCCAATCCGGCAGCGGCTTTTGGTACGTCTTCCCGCACCTGCCGATGGCGGTGGTCTTCATGGCGGCGATCCTCGCCGAGACCAACCGGCATCCGTTCGACCTGCCGGAAGACGAGGCTTCGCTGGTCACCGGTTACAACGTCGAATACAGCTCGATGGCGTTCGCCCTCTTCTTCTTGGGCGAGTACGCCAACATGATCCTGATGAGCGGCATCTTCGCCACCCTGTTCCTCGGCGGGTGGTTGGCGCCGTTCGAGATGGCGCCGTTCACCTGGCTACCGGGACCGGTGTGGTTCATCCTCAAGATTTGCCTGGTCTTGTTCGTCTTCTTTTGGGCCCGGGCCACCCTGCCGCGTTACCGCTACGACCAGTTGATGCGTTTGGGTTGGAAAGTGTTTCTGCCCTTCTCACTGTTCTGGGTGGTCCTCACTTCCGGCATCATGGTCGCGTTCGACCTGTTGCCGGCCTGACGACGTGCCCGACGCCTAACGCTCACGAGAGGAACACATGGCGACCACGCTCGATCGTGCCGCGAAGACTTTCCTGCTGCAGGAGTTGGTGAGCGGTTTCTGGCTGACCTTCCGCTACATGTTCAGGAAAAAGTATACCTTGAACTATCCGTACGAGAAGGGTCCCCTCAGCCCGCGCTTTCGCGGCGAACATGCGCTCAGGCGCTATCCGAACGGGGAGGAACGGTGCATCGCGTGCAAGCTCTGCGAAGCGGTCTGCCCGGCGCAGGCCATCACCATCGAGAGCGAGCCGCGCCCCGACGGCAGCCGCCGCACGACGCGCTACGACATCGACATGACGAAGTGCATCTATTGCGGCCTCTGCGAGGAGTCCTGCCCGGTCGATGCGATCGTGGAGGGGCCGAACTACGAGTTCTCCTCCTTCACGCGCGAAGAGCTCTTCTACGACAAGGAGAAGCTGCTGGCGAACGGCGACCGCTGGGAGCGCGAGATCGCCGCCAACCTCGCCGCCGACGCCCCCTACCGCTGACCGGCCTACCGCCGACCGCCCGAACGCCGACCGC
>CAZCVH010000004.1:0-21880 GCA_964502115.1 uncultured Geminicoccaceae bacterium | reverse complement strand
CTGCCGCCCGCCCGCCACCGCCCCGGCGCACGTTTCCGCGCCGGGAACCGGAGCCAACAACGATGACCGTGGCCCTCTTCGTCTTCTACCTGCTCGCCGGGGTCTGTCTCGCCGCCGCCGTCATGGTCATCTCGGCGCGCAATCCGGTGCACTCGGTCCTGTTCCTCATCCTCGCCTTCTTCAACGCCGCCGGCATGTTCGTGCTCGCCGGCGCCGAATTCCTGGCGATGGTGCTGGTCGTGGTCTACGTCGGCGCGGTCGCCGTCCTGTTCCTGTTCGTGGTGATGATGCTCGACATCGACCTCGCCGCCGTGCGCGAGGGCTTTTTGAAGTACCTGCCGGTGGGGGCGCTCATCGGGCTGGTGCTCTTGGTCGAGCTCTTCTTGGTCTTCGGCACGCTGTCGGTCGACACCGCGGCGCCGGTCGCGGCGGCGGTGCCGGTGCCCGAGGGGATGTCGAACACCGAGGCGCTCGGCGGCGTGCTCTACACCGAGTACTTCTTCGCCTTCCAGCTCGCCGGCATCATCCTCCTGGTCGCGATCATCGGCGCGATCACGCTGACGCTCCGGGATCGAGGCCCGGTCAAGCGCCAGGACATCGGTCGCCAGGTGCATCGCGAGCGGCCCGCCGCCGTCCGGCTGCGCAAGGTCGACAGCGGCAAGGGTGTCGGCTGATGCCCGTACCCGTCGGTCACTTCCTGGTCGTCGCCGCCATCCTCTTCACCCTCGGCATCTTCGGCATCTTCCTCAACCGCAAGAACATCATCGTCATCTTGATGTCGATCGAGCTGATCCTGCTCGCGGTGAACATCAACCTGGTCGCCTTTTCGGCGCATTTGGGTGATCTGGCGGGTCAGCTGTTCGCCATGTTCGTGCTGACGGTGGCCGCCGCCGAGGCCGCGATCGGCCTCGCCATCGTCGTCGTCGTCTTCCGCGCCCGCGGCTCGATCGAGGTCGCCGACATCAACATCATGAAGGGCTGAGCGGCATGATGTACGGCCTCATCGTCTTTTTGCCGCTCCTGGGCGCGCTCGTCGCCGGCGCCTTCGGCAGGGTCGTCGGCGATCGCGGCGCGCAGGTCGTGACCTCGGCGCTGTTGATCGTGGCGGCGCTGCTTTCGGGTATCGCGCTCTTCACCGTGCCCTACGGCGAGCCCTTCACCGTCGAACTCGGCACCTGGATCCTGTCGGGCTCGTTCGCGATCGACTGGGCGCTCAGGATCGACGCGCTGACCGCCGTCATGCTCGTCGTCGTCACCTGGATCTCCGCCGCGGTCCACGTCTACTCCATCGGCTACATGAGCCACGACGAGTCGGTGCCGCGGTTCATGAGCTATCTGTCGTTGTTCACCTTCGCCATGCTGATGCTGGTGACCGCGGACAACTTCGTTCAGCTGTTCTTCGGCTGGGAGGGCGTCGGCCTCGCCTCGTATCTGTTGATCGGCTACTGGTACAAGAAGCCGTCGGCGAACAACGCGGCGATGAAGGCCTTCATCGTCAACCGTGTCGGCGATTTCGGCTTCATGCTCGGCATCGCCGCGGTGTTCTTGGTGTTCGACAGCCTCGCCTTCGACACCGTGTTCGCGGCGGCACCGGACCACGCCGACCACGTCACCCGGATGTTCGGGGCGTCGGTCTCGTCGCTCGACCTGATCGCGTTCCTCCTCTTCATCGGCGCGATGGGCAAGTCGGCGCAGCTGTTCTTGCACACCTGGCTGCCCGACGCGATGGAGGGGCCGACCCCGGTCTCCGCGCTGATCCACGCCGCGACGATGGTGACCGCCGGCGTGTTCTTGGTGGCGCGGATGTCGCCGCTGTTCGAATACGCCCCGACGGCGATGGTCTTCGTCACCTTGATCGGCGCGGCGACCGCCTTCTTCGCCGCCACGGTCGCGCTGACCCAGAACGACATCAAGCGGGTGATCGCCTATTCGACCTGCTCGCAGCTCGGCTACATGTTCTTCGCCTGCGGCGTCGGCGCCTATGCCGCCGCCATCTTCCACCTCTTCACCCACGCCTTCTTCAAGGCGCTGTTGTTCCTGGGCGCCGGCTCGGTGATCCACGGCCTCGGCGACGAGCAGGACATGCGGCGGATGGGGGGCGTCTGGCGTAAGATGGTCTTCACCTATGCGGTGATGTGGATCGGCTCGCTGGCGCTCGTGGGTATCCCCTTCTTCTCCGGCTTCTACTCCAAGGACCTGATCCTCGAGGCGGCGTTCGCGGCCGAGAGCGGCATCGGCGGCTTCGCCTTCTGGCTCGGGATCCTGGCCGCGGTCATGACCGCGTTTTATTCCGGGCGGTTGTTGTTCATGACCTTCCACGGCAAGCCCAACGCCAGCGAGGAAGTCATGGAACACGCCCACGAGAGCCCGCCGGTGATGACCGTGCCGTTGGGCTTCCTGGCGGCGGGGGCGATCGGCGCCGGCTTTTTGGGCCTGCCGATGGTGACGGGCGACCACGCCTTTTGGGCCGGTTCGATCCATGTCCGCGATCTCGCCGACAACGCCATCGAGGCGGCGCATCACGTGCCGCCGTGGGTGAAGCTCCTGCCCGTGATCGCCGGCGCGCTCGGGCTCGCCGTGGCCTGGACGATGTACGTCGCCAACCCGCTGCTGCCGGGGCGGCTCGCCAACGCGGTGCGACCGCTGTACCTGTTCTCCTATCACAAATGGTACTTCGACGAGCTCTACGACGCCGTGTTCGTGCGGCCGGCGCGGGGGCTGGGGACGTTCCTTTGGCGCAAGGTCGATGTCGGCGTCATCGACGATTGGGGGCCGAACGGCGTCGCGGCGTCGACGCTGGCCGGCACCAGGCGGATCGTGCGCTTGCAGTCGGGCTACATCTACCACTACGCCTTCGTCATGCTCATCGGCGTCGCCGCGCTGGTGACCTGGTACCTCCTCGCGGTGCAGGGCTGAGCCGATGAGCGATTGGCCGCTGATCTCGCTGGTCATCTTCCTGCCGCTCGTCGGCGTCGCCTTCATCCTCGCCATCCGCGCCGAGGACGAGGCGGTGGTCGCCCAGAACGCCAAGGCGGTGGCGCTCTGGACCGCCACCATCACCTTCTTCTTGAGCCTGTTGATCTGGGTCCAGTTCGACCCCACCGACGCCGGCTTCCAGCTGGTCGAGAAGGCGCCGTGGCTGCCCGGCCTCGACATCGACTATCATGTCGGGGTCGACGGCATCTCACTCTGGTTCGTGCTCTTGAGCACGCTCTTGACCGTCGTCGTGGTCCTGGGCTCGTGGCACTCGGTGACCAGCCGGGTCAAAGAATACATGATCGCCTTTTTGGTCATGGATACCTTGATGGTCGGCGTCTTCACCGCCCTCGACGTCGTCCTGTTCTATCTGTTCTTCGAAGGTATCCTGATCCCGATGTTCCTGATCATCGGGATCTGGGGCGGTGCCAACCGGATTTATGCCGCTTTCAAGTTTTTCCTGTACACGCTGGCCGGGTCGGTGTTGTTCCTGGTCGCCATCATCTACATGTACATTTTCGCCGGCACGACCGACCTGCCGACGTTGATGCGCACCGAGTTCCCGCCGACGGCTCAGTACTGGCTGTTCTTGGCGCTGTTCGCCTCCTTCGCGATCAAGGTGCCGATGTGGCCCTTCCACACCTGGCTGCCGGACGCCCACGTCGAGGCGCCGACCGCCGGCTCGGTGCTGCTCGCCGGCATCCTGTTGAAGCTCGGCGGCTACGGCTTTTTGCGCTTCTCGCTGCCGATGCTGCCGGCGGCCTCGGCCGACTTCGCGCCCTTCATCTACGCGCTGTCGGTGGTCGCGATCGTCTACACCTCCTTGGTGGCCCTCATGCAGGAGGACATGAAGAAGCTGATCGCGTACTCGTCCGTCGCGCATATGGGCATCGTCACCATCGGCCTCTTCACCTTCAATCCGCAGGGGTTGCAGGGCGGCATCATCCAGATGCTGAGCCACGGCCTGGTGTCCGGCGCGCTCTTCATGTGTGTCGGCATCATCTACGACCGCATCCACAGCCGCGAGATCAAGCGCTACGGCGGTCTCGCCGAGCGGATGCCGGCCTACGCCTTCACCTTCATGCTGTTCACGATGGCGTCGGTGGGTCTGCCCGGCACCAGCGGGTTCGTCGGCGAGATCCTGGTCATCGTCGGCGTGTTCCAGATCAACCAGTGGGTGGCGCTGTTCGCCGCCACCGGCATGATCCTCGGCGCCTGCTACATGCTCTGGCTCTACCGCCGCGTCATCTTCGGTGCGCTCGTCCGCGAAGACCTCTTGAGCATCAAGGACATGCGCGGCACCGAGATCGCGGCCTTCGCACCGCTGGTGGTGCTCACCCTGGTGATGGGGGTCTATCCCTCGCTCTTCCTCGACCCGATGACGGCGAGCGTGAACGACCTCCTGGCCCATCTCGAGGCGACGACCACCCTCGCGGCCGACTGACCGAACCCGAGGGCGACCCCCGAAGCCACGGCGAACGACGCGCGCATGTCTCAGTCCTACCTCCTCGTCGCTCTTCCCGAGCTGTTCCTTCTGGCCGCGGGTCTCGTGCTGCTCGTGGTCGGGGCCTTCAAGGAGTCCGCGGCGGGCGCCCGGCTGGTCTCGAACCTGGCGCTCGGCACCCTCGCCATCGCCCTCGTCCTGGTCGTGGTGGCCGCCCCCGACCGCGCCGTCGCCTTCCACGGCAACTTCGTGATGGACCGCTTCGCCGGCTTCATGAAGGTGGTGGTGCTCCTGGGCGTGCTCGGCACCCTCGCGATCGCCCAGCCCTATCTCCGCCGCGAGGGCATCGAGCGCTTCGAATACGCCGTGCTGGTGATCTTCTCGACCGCCGGCATGCTGCTGTTGCTGTCGGCCAACAGCTTCCTGGCGCTCTACATCTCGCTCGAGCTGATGAGCCTGCCGCTCTACGTCCTCGCCGCTTTCCAGCGCGATACCTACAAATCGACCGAGGCCGGGCTGAAGTACTTCGTGCTGGGAGCGTTGGCCTCGGGCATGCTGCTCTACGGCGTCTCGCTGGTCTACGGGTTCACCGGCACCATCTTCTTCGCGGATCTGACCGAGCTTTATCTGGTCGAGGGGGGCGCCGAGCTGCCGTTGGGGGCACTCGTCGGCATCGTCTTCATCGCCGCCGGGCTCGCCTTCAAGCTCGGTGCGGTCCCCTTCCACATGTGGACGCCCGACGTCTACGAGGGCGCGCCGACCGCGGTCACCGCGCTCTTCGCCGCCGCGCCGAAGCTGGCGGCGATGGGGCTCACCGTGCGCGTCTTCGCCGAGCCCTTCGGCGCCTTCGTCGCCGACTGGCAGCAGATCGTCATCGCGATCTCGGTGGGCTCGATGGTGCTCGGCGCCTTCGGCGCGATCGGGCAGCGCAACATCAAGCGCCTGTTGGCCTATTCCGGCATCGGCCATGTCGGCTACGCCCTGGTCGGCCTCGCCGCCGGCACCCAGAGCGGCGTCTACGGCGTGCTGGTCTACATGACGATCTACCTGTTCATGACGGTGGGGACCTTCGGCGTGGTGCTGGCGCTGCGCCGGCGCGGCCAGAGCCTCGAGCAGATCGACGACTTCGCCGGCCTCGGCAAGGATCAGCCGATGCTGGCGCTCGCCACCGCCATCTTCATGTTCTCGCTCGCCGGCATCCCGCCGCTCGCCGGCTTCTTCGGCAAACTCTACGTCTTCCTCGCGGCGATCGAGGTCGGCCTCGTCTGGCTCGCCGTCATCGGCGTGCTGACCAGCGTGGTCGGCGCCTACTACTATCTGCGCATCGTCAAGCTGGTCTATTTCGACAGCGCGCCCGAAGCGCTCGACCGCGGGATGGAGCCGGAGCTGCGCGGCGTGATCGCCGTGAGCGCGCTCGTCACCGCCCTGTTCGTGGTCGTCCCCGGCCCGATCCTCGGCACCGCCCGGGTCGCCGCCGGGGCGCTCTTCCCCTGAGCGCGGTCTGGCCCGAGACCGTCGCCGGGTTCGCGGTCGCCCACCACCCGAGCTTGGCGTCGACCCAGGACGAAGCCCGGCGCCGGGCGTGCGCGGGCGGGCGCGAGTTCGTCGTCGTCGCCGACGAGCAGACCGGCGGCCACGGCCGGCGCGGACGCAGCTGGACCTCGCCGCCGGGCAACCTCTACGCCACCGTCGTCACCGCCCCGCGCTTCGCGCCGGCGTTTTTGCCGGCGGGCTCGCTGATCGCCGCGACCGCGCTCTGCCGCGCGCTCGAGCAGCTCGCCGCGACGCCTCCGCCCTTGAGCGTGAAATGGCCCAACGACGTCCTGCTCGACGGTCGCAAGCTCGCGGGCCTGCTCTTGGAGGTCGCCGGCGAGGCGGTGCTGATCGGCTGCGGGCTGAACCTGCGCGTCGCCCCGCCGGCGTTCCCCGAAGCCGCGACGCTGGCCGGCTGGGGGCTGGACGTGCCGGCCCCGCTCGTGCTCGAAGGCTGGCTCGGGGCGTGGAAGCGGGCGGCGGCGGCCCTCGCCGGCGGCGACACCGCGAGCTGGCGTGACGCCTGGCTGGCGCGCGCGGCGGGGCTCGACCGCCCGCTCCGGGTGACCCTGGCGGAGCGTCGCCTCGAGGGCGTGCACCGAGGGATCGACGCCTACGGCGCCCTGCGCGTGGAGACCGCCGGTGGCGTCGAGCGCGTGCTCGCCGGCGACGTCGAGCTCGTCCGGCTGGGAGAGACCTTCTGATGCTGCTGGCCGTCGACGTCGGCAACACCAACACCGTGTTCGCGCTCTACGAGGACACCACGGCACGGGCGAGCTGGCGGCTGGCCACCGTGCGCCAGCGGACCTCCGACGAGTACGCCCTGGCGTTGGTGCAGCTGATCGAGATGGCCGGCTTCGACTGGCGCGACATCGACGACGTGGTGGTGTCGTCGGTGGTGCCCGAGGCCGACCGCCAGCTGCGCTGGATGTGCCGCGACCGCTTCGACCGCCCGGTCTCGTTCGTCGGCGAGGACATCGACGTCCCGCTCGGCATCAAGCTCAGCAACCCCAAGGAGATCGGCGCCGATCGCCTGGTCAACGCCTACGCCGCCCACCACCATCACGGCGGCGATCTGATCGTCGTCGATTTCGGCACGGCGACCACCTTCGACGTGGTCGACCGCGGCGGCACCTATCATGGCGGCGTCATCGCGCCCGGCATCAACCTGTCGCTCGCGGCGCTCAACCGCGCCGCCGCCAAGCTGCCGCGCATCGGTGTCGAGAAACCGCAGGCGGTGATCGGCGACAGCACCGTCTCGGCGATGCAATCGGGCGTGTTCTGGGGTTATATCGGGCTCATCGAGGGGCTGGTCGCGCGCATCCAGGCGGAGTTCGGCGAGCCGATGCGCACGATCGGCACCGGCGGGCTGGCGTCGCTGTTCGCCGACGCGACGGCGGCGATCGCCCGCGTCGATACCGATTTGACGATGACGGGGCTGGTGGACCTCTTCCGGTTGCACCAAGCCCAGAGGGAGACATGCGCATGACCGACACGCCGCTCTACTTCGCGCCGCTGGGGGGCGCCGGCGAGATCGGTATGAACGTCAACCTCTACGGTACCGGCGGGCGCTGGATGATGGTCGATCTCGGCCTCACCTTCGCCGACGAGCGGCTACCCGGGGTCGACATCATTTTGCCCGACATCGGCTTCGTCGAGCAGGAGCGCGACAAGCTCGACGGCCTGATCTTGACCCACGCCCACGAAGACCATCTGGGCGCGGTGACCTATCTGTGGCCGCGGCTGCAATGCCCGATCTGGTGCGTGCCGTTCACCGCCGCGGTCTTGAAGCGCAAGCTCGACGAGAGCGGGATCAAACGGCGCGTGCCCCTGCACGTCGTCCAGCCCGGCGAGGTGTTCACGGTCGGCCCCTTCGCCTGTCGCTTCATCCACATGACGCACTCGATCCCCGAGGCGGCGATGTTGGTGATCGAGACGCCGCAGGGCCGCGTGGTCCACACCGGCGACTGGAAGCTCGACCCGGCGCCGCAGGTCGGCGCGGCCTCGCAGATCGACGCGCTGCAGGAGGTCGGCAAGGGCGGGGTGCTGGCGATGATCGCCGACAGCACCAACATCATCTCACCCGGGACCTCGGGCTCCGAGGCCGAGGTGCTGGAAAGCTTGAGCGAGCTCATCGCCGCCCAGCCGCACCGGGTCGTGCTCACCACCTTCGCCTCCAACGTCGCCCGCCTGCACACGGCGATGCAGGCCGGCCGGGCGGCCGGCCGCGAGGTGGTGCTGATCGGGCGCTCGATGCTGCGCATGGTCGCCGCCGCCAAGGACTGCGGCTATCTCGCGGACATGCCGGTGCTCTTGGACGAGCGCGACGTCAAGGACCTGCCGCGCGACAAGGTCATGATGATCTGCACCGGCAGCCAGGCCGAGCCGCGCGCCGCCATCGCCCGCATCGCCGCCGGCACCCATCCGCGCATCCGCCTCGATTCGGGCGATTCGGTGATCTTCTCCTCGAAGATCATCCCCGGCAACGAGCGGGTGATCTACGATCTGCACAACAACCTGGTGCGCGGCGGCGTGCAGGTGATCACCGAGGACGACCATTTCGTCCACGTCTCCGGCCACCCGTCGCGCGACGAGGTCGCCCAGCTCTACCGCTGGGTGAAGCCGCGGATCGCGGTGCCGGTCCACGGCGAGCTGCGTCACCTGCGCGAGCACGTCGCCTTCGCCAAGGAGCACGGCGCCGAGCACGCGCTCTTGGTCACCGACGGCGATCTGGTGCGGTTGGCACCCGGTGAGCCCGAGATCGAGGGCCAGGTCCCGATCGGCCGCCACGCCTTCGAGGACGGCGAGATGATCGCGGTCGACGCCGACCGCTTTCGCCTGCGCCGCAAGCTGGCGAGCAACGGCACCGTGTTCGTGAGCCTCGTGCTCGATCACGCCGGCTCGGTGCTGGCCCCGCCGCAGGTGGCCTCGGTCGGCAGCATCGAGCTCGACGACGACGCCGAGGCCCGCCGCCGGCTGGCCGACGCGCTCGTCGAGGAGATCGAAGGGCTCGACGACCACGAGGTCGAGACCAACGCCAAGATCGAGGACCGCCTGCGCACCGCCGTTCGCCGGTTGTTGGGGTTGGCGCGCGAGCGCCGGCCGGTGATCCAGGTGCAGATCACCCGGCTGTCGCCGGACATGCTGGCCCAGCTGGAGGACGTGTCCACCTGAGCGGCCATCATCCGGACGGCCGCCGGTCGAGGGAGGAAATCGCATGATCGGTCGCTTGAACCATGTCGCCATCGCCGTCCCGGATCTGGAAGCGGCGACGGCGAAATACCGTGACGTCCTCGGCGCGCGGGTGTCCGCGCCGCAGGACGAGCCCGACCACGGCGTCACCGTGGTGTTCATCGAGCTGCCCAACACCAAGGTCGAGCTGCTCTACCCGCTCGGCGAGAAGTCGCCGATCCAAGGCTTTCTCGACAAGAACCCGCAGGGTGGCATCCACCACGTCTGCTACGAGGTCGACGACATCATCGCGGCGCGCGATCAGCTCAAGGAGACCGGGGCGCGCGTCCTCGGCGACGGCGACCCCAAGATCGGTGCCCACAAGAAGCCGGTGCTGTTTCTCCACCCTAAGGACTTCGCGGGCACACTGGTCGAACTCGAGCAGGTGTGAGCCCGGCGGCGGGGGCGGGGCCATGACCGCGTTCGGGGCGCTCGTCGTCTTCGTGATCGCCTGGTGGCTGATCTTCTTCATGGCGCTGCCCTTCGGCGCCCGCCCGCCCGACGACCCCGAACAGGGGCACGCCGCGAGCGCGCCGGAACGGCCGCGGCTCGTCCTCAAGGCGGTGGTGACGACGGTGCTCGCCGCCGCCGTCACGGCCGGCCTCGCCTACCTGCTCGCGAGCGGTCTGTTGGACTGGCGGCCCGACGAGCCGCTTTGACGCCGACCCGCTCGCGCGTTGCGTCGCGCTCCGGCGGTGCCTATGGTCCGCGCGCTTCGACGACGCTTCGACGGGTCGCCCCATGCGCCTTTCCGCGTATTTCCTGCCGCTCTTGAAGGAGAGCCCCGCCGAGGCGCAGATCGTCTCGCATCAGTTGATGCTGCGCGCGGGCATGATCCGCCAGTCGAGCGCCGGCATCTATTCCTGGCTGCCGTTGGGGCACGCGGTGCTGCGCCGGGTCGAGCAGATCGTGCGCGAGGAGATGGACGCCGCCGGCTGTCAGGAGATCTTGATGCCGAGCGTGCAGCCGGCCGACCTTTGGCAGGAGAGCGGGCGCTACGAGGCCTACGGTCGCGAGATGCTGCGTTTCGACGACCGCCACGAGCGCCCGATGCTGCTCGGCCCCACCCACGAGGAGATCGTCACCGACATCTTCCGCCGCTGCATCCGCTCCTACCGCGATCTGCCGCGGAATCTCTATCAGATCCAGTGGAAGTTCCGCGACGAGATCCGGCCCCGCTTCGGGGTCATGCGCGGCCGCGAGTTCTTGATGAAGGACAACTACTCCTTCGATCTGAACTTCGAGGGGGCGAAGCGCTCTTACGACAACATGTTCAGCGCGTATCTGCGCACCTTCAAGCGGATGGGCCTGACCGCGATCCCCATGCGCGCCGAGAGCGGCGCCATCGGCGGCAGCATGAGCCACGAGTTCCAGATCCTGGCCTCGACCGGCGAGAGCGAGGTGTTCTACGACGCCGCCTTCGAGGAGTTGGACCTGCTGGCGCCGCATCTCGACGTCGACACCATCCAGAGCTATTACGCCGCCACCGACGAGCAGCACCTGCCGGACGCCTGTCCGGTCGCGCTCGAACGTTTGCGCCACGGCCGCGGCATCGAGGTCGGCCACATTTTCTATTTCGGTACCAAATACTCCAAGCCCTTGGGAGCCGCCGTCACCGGTCCCGACGGCGAGGACAAGTTCGTCGAGATGGGCAGCTACGGCATCGGCGTGTCGCGCCTGGTCGGCGCGATCATCGAGGCCTATCACGACGACAAGGGCATCATCTGGCCCGAGAGCGTCGCGCCGTTCGACGTCGCCCTCATCAACCTTCGGGCGAGCGACGCCGGCTGCGCCGAGGTCACGGGCGACCTCTACGACAAGCTCAAGGGCGCCGGCGTCAACATCCTCTACGACGACCGCGACGAGAGCCCGGGCGTCAAGTTCGCGACGATGGACCTGATCGGCATCCCCGAGCAGATCGTCATCGGGCCGCGCGGCCTGAAGGCGGGGGTCGTCGAGCTCAAGTCGCGCGCCAGCGGCGAGACCGAGGAGCTCAGCCCCGAGGCCGTCGTCAACCGGCTCGCCGGCTGACGTGTTCGGGCCCGCCGAGCGCTGGGTGGCCCGGCGCTATCTCCGCCCCACCCGCGAGCACGGCTTCGTCTCGGTCATCACCGTCTTCGCGCTCACCGGCATCGCGCTCGGCGTCGGCACGCTGATCGTCGTGCTGGCGGTGATGAACGGCTTTCGCGCCGAGCTCTTGGACCGCATCCTCGGCCTCAACGGCCACCTCACCGTGCAGGCGGGACCGTCGGGCATCGCCGACTACGAGCGGCTGACCGACGAGCTGATGCGGATCGAGGACGTCCGCAAGGTGACGCCCTTCGTCGAGGGTCAGGCGATGGCGAGCGCCGGCGGGACGGCCAGCGGTGTGCTGATGCGCGGGCTTCGCGCGGCCGATCTGCGCGGGCGCACCATCCTCGAGCAGAACATCGAGCGCGGCTCGCTCGCGGACGTCGCGGGCGAGCGCAAGCTGGCGGTCGGCACGCGCCTCGCCCGCCGTTTGGGCCTCAGGCTCGGCGACGACCTCACGCTGATCTCGCCCGACGGGCCCGCCACGGCGCTCGGGACGCTGCCGCGGGTGGTGAGCTTCGAGGTCGCCGCGATCTTCGAGATCGGGATGTACGAGTACGACGACGGCGTCGTCTTCACCTCGCTCGACGCCGCGCAGACCTACTTCAATCTCGACGACCGCGTGAACGCCATCGACGCCTTCCTCGCCGACCCCGAACGCCTCGACGACGCCCAGGTCGCCTTTCAAAACACCGTCGGCGGGCGCTACTGGGTGACGAGCTGGCGCCAAGCCAACGCCCAGTTCTTCAACGCGCTCGAGGTCGAGCGCAACGTCATGTTCTTGATCCTCACCCTCATCATCCTGGTCGCCGCCTTCAACATCATCACCGGGCTGACGATGCTGGTGCGCTCGAAGGGGCGCGACATCGCGATCCTGCGGACGATGGGAGCGACCCGCGGCGCGATTATGCGGATTTTCTTCCTTGCGGGCATGACCATCGGGACGGTCGGCACCGCCATCGGCTTCGGCCTCGGTCTCGCCTTCGCCCTCAACGTCGACGCCATCCGCCGTTTTCTGGAGCGCTTCACGGGCGCGGAGCTGTGGTCGGCGGAGATCCGCTTTCTGTCCCAGCTGCCCGCCAAGGTGGAGACCGGCGACGTCGTCAGCGTGGTGGCGATGGCGCTGGTGCTGGCCCTGCTCGCGACGCTGGTGCCGTCCTGGCGGGCCGCCCAGCTCGACCCCGTCGAAGCGCTGCGGCGGGAGTAGGGCGGTGGCGGCACCCGACGCGCTGGTGCTCGACGGCATCAGCCGCGGCTTCAAGCAGGGCTCGGCGCGGATCGAGGTGTTGAAGGGCGTCGACCTGCGGCTGCAGGCGGGCGAGGTGGCCGCCCTCGTCGGCGTTTCCGGCGTGGGCAAGTCGACCCTTCTGCAGATCGCCGGTCTCTTGGAGCACCCCGACGCCGGCGAGGTCGTGATCGCCGGTGAGCGCGCCGCCCGCCGCGACCGCCCGCGCACGCGGCTGAGGCGCGACGCCGTCGGCTTCGTCTACCAGTTCCACCACCTGCTGGCCGAGTTCACCGCTTGCGAGAACGTCATGCTGCCGTGCCTGTTGGCCGGGAAATCGCGCGCCGCGGCGCGGGCGCGGGCCGAGGAACTCCTGGACGCGGTCGGGCTCGCGGCGCGGCTCGCCCACCATCCGGGCCAGCTCTCCGGCGGCGAGCAGCAGCGCGTCGCCATCGCCCGCGGCCTCGCCAACGCCCCGGGCCTCGTCCTCGCCGACGAGCCGACCGGCAACCTGGACGAGGAGACGGCCGCGCACGTGTTCGACGGTTTTCTCGCCGTGCTGCGGGGGCGCGGCGCGAGTGCGCTGATCGCCACCCACGACCGCCGCCTCGCGCGTCGGTTGGATCGGGTGTACGTTCTCGGCCATGGTCGGCTCGCCGCCGAGCCCGCAACCGCCGTCGCCGAGGAGACCGCGCCGTGAGCGAGCCCGCCTTCGTGCACCTGCGTGTCCGCACGGCGTGGTCGCTGTTGGAGAGCACCGTTCGGCCCGACCGCCTGATCGACGCGTGCCGCGCGGCCGACATGCCGGCGGTGGCGATGACCGACGCCGCCGCGCTCTTCGGCGCCTTCGACTTCGGCCAGAAGGCGGCGGCCAAGGGCGTCCAGCCGATCGTCGGCTGCCTGTTGCCGGTGGAGGTCGCGCGAAGCGAGCGCGGCGAGCCGATCGTCGGCGAACTCACCGTGCTGTGCCAGAGCGAGACCGGCTACGGTTCGCTCTTGAAGCTGCTGTCCGCGGCGTATCTCGCGGGCGAGGTCCGCGAACTGTGGGTGACGCTCGAGCGCTTGAAGGCGCACCACGCCGGCCTGATCGTGCTCACCGGCGGACCGGAGGGGGCGCTCGGCCGCCTGCTGCTGGTGCACCGCGAGGCCGATGCCGAGGCGGCGCTGGCCGAACTCGCCGGCACGTTCGCGGATCGGCTCTACGTCGAGCTCATCCGCAGCGGCGGCGACGCCGAGGCCCGGACCGAGGACTGGTTCGTCGATCAGGCCTACGCCCGCGACCTGCCGCTGGTGGCCACCAACGACGTCCGCTTCGTCGACGGCGACGAGCACGAGGCCCAGGACGTGCTCGCCTGCATCGCCCACGGCCGCCGGTTGATCGAGGACGACCGCCCGCGGACGAGCCCCGAGCACCGCTTGAAGACCGCCGCCGAGATGGCCGAGCTGTTCGCGGATCTGCCCGAGGCGGTCGCCAACACGGCGGTGGTGGCGCGGCGCTGCGCCTTCATGATCCCCGCGCGCGATCCGATCCTGCCGCCCTACGAGGTCGGCGCGGGCCGCGACGAGGCCGAGGAGCTGCGGGTGCAGGCGGCGGCCGGTCTCGAGCGCCGCCTGGAGCGCCACGTCGTGCCGCGGCTGGCCGCGGGCGACGACCACGACGCGGTGCTCCGGCGCTACCGCGAGCGGCTCGACTTCGAGCTCGGGATCATCGTGCACATGCAGTTCCCGGGCTACTTTCTCATCGTCTCCGACTTCATCCGCTGGGCCAAGGGTCGGGGCATCCCGGTCGGGCCGGGCCGCGGCTCCGGCGCCGGCTCGGTGGTCGCGTGGTCGCTCGAGATCACCGACCTCGACCCCTTGCGCTTCGGCCTCCTGTTCGAGCGGTTCTTGAACCCCGAGCGGGTATCGATGCCCGATTTCGACATCGATTTCTGCCAGGACCGCCGCGACGAGGTCATCGACTACGTCCGCGACAAATACGGCGACGACAAGGTCGCCCACATCATCACCTTCGGGCGCCTGCAGGCGCGTGCGGTGGTGCGCGACGTCGGCCGGGTCATGGGCCTGCCCTACGGTCAGGTCGACCGCATCTCGAAGCTGATCCCGCACAACCCGGCGAACCCGCCGACCATCGCGCAGGCGCTCGAGCTGGAGCCGCGGCTGGAGGAGGAGCGCCGCGGCGACGAGCAGGTCGCCCAGCTCCTCGCGACCGCCCGCAAGCTCGAGGGTCTGCCGCGCCACGCCTCGACCCACGCCGCCGGCATCGTCATCGGCGACCGCCCGCTCGACGCGCTGGTTCCGCTCTACCGCGACCCGCGCTCGCCGATGCCGGTGACCCAGTTCGACATGAAGGCGGTGGAGAAGGCGGGGCTCGTCAAGTTCGACTTCCTCGGCCTCACGACGCTGACCCTGCTCGAAAAGGCCGAGGCCTTCGTCAACGAGTCCTTGGGCGTGCCGCTCGAACTCGACCAGCTGCCGCTCGACGATCCCGCGCCCTACGCGCTGATGAGCCGGGCCGAGACCAACGGCGTCTTTCAGCTGGAATCCGGCGGCATGAAGGCGGCGCTGAGGGAACTCAAGCCCGACTGCTTCGAAGACATCATCGCCATGGTGTCGCTCTACCGCCCCGGCCCGATGGACAACATCCCGCGCTACATCGCCGTCAAGCACGGTCGCGAGGACCCCGAATACCTGCACGACAAGCTCAGACCGATCCTGGAGGAGACCAACGGCGTCATCATCTACCAAGAGCAGGTGATGCGGATCGCTCAGGAGCTCGCCGGCTACTCTCTGGGCGCCGCCGATCTGTTGCGCCGCGCCATGGGCAAGAAGATCCAGGCGGAGATGAACCAGCAGCGCGGCGTGTTCATCGAGGGCGCGATGGCGAAAGGGCTCGACGAGGCTCTCGCCACCACCGTCTTCGAGCAGGTCGCCAAGTTCGCATCTTACGGCTTCAACAAGAGTCACGCGGCGGCTTATGCGCTCCTGGCCTACCAGACGGGCTATCTGAAGGCGAAATACCCGCTCGCCTTCTTCGCCGCGTCGATGACGATGGACCGCGGCAACCACGCCCGCCTCGCCAACGCCCGCGAGGAGATGATCCACCACGGCATCGCGCTGCTGCCGCCGGACGTGAACCGCTCCGAGGTGCTGTTCGCCATCGAACGGGTCCCCGGCGGCGACGACGCGGGTGCCGTCCGCTTCGCCCTCGCCGCCATCAAGGGGGTCGGCGAGCAGGCGATGACCAGCCTGGTCGCCGAGCGGCGCGCCGGCGGCGCGTTCACCGACATCTTCGATCTGGTCGGCCGCGTCGGCCCGCGTGTGCTCAACCGCCGGCTGCTGGAAGGCCTGATCCGCGCCGGCGCGCTCGACGGCTTCGGGCCGTCGCGGGCGGCGCATCTCGACGCCGTCGACGGGGCGCTGCGCTACGGCCAGGCCGTCGTCGACGCTCGCGAGGGCGGTCAGGCCGGCCTCTTCGACGGGCTCGGCGCCGACGTCGCGATCCCGAAGCCGGCGATCACCGAGCGCGGCGAGGCGGCGATGCTCGAGGTGCTCGAACAGGAGCACGACGCGCTCGGGTTCTTTCTCTCGGCGCATCCGCTCGACGGCTACCGCCGTCCCCTCCAACGCCTGGGCACGGTGCCGCTCGCCGAGGTGGCGCCGCTGGTCGCCGGCGGCGACGGCCCGCGCATGGTCAAGCTCGCCGGCATCGCGGTGGCGCGGCAGGAACGCACCGGCGCGCGCGGCCGCTTCGCGTTCGTGACGCTGTCGGACCCGAGCGGGCAGGGCGAGATCACCGTCTACGGCGATCTGCTCGGCCAGGTGCGCGAGCTGTTGGACCGCACCGAACCGCTGTTGGTCCACGCCGACGGCCGCCTCGACGGCGAGGACGTCCGCCTCGTCGCGCGCGACATCGAGCCGTTGAGCGCCGCGCTCGGCGACGAGCGCTCGCTGGTCGAGATCGAGCTCGCCGGCGGCGAGGCGGTGGAGCGGCTGATCCCCCTGCTCGCGGCGGAGGCGAAGGGGGCGGCGCGGGTGCGCTTGAGCGTGCCGGGCGAGGAAGCGGGCGAACGCGTGCTGATCGAGCTCCCCGATACCGCGCTGTTGCCGCCGGCGCGGCGCCCGGACGTGGCGGTGCTGGCGGGGGTGGCGGCGGTCCGCGACGTCGTGTAGAAGCGATCATCCTTCGCCGCTCGGTGCTTGCGTCGCGGCGACGGCACACCTATACCGCCGACATCTCGCACGCGGGCGTGCGGCCTTCGAGGTCGCGTCCGGTGCCGCGCGTCGACGACGTGCGGCCTCAGCTCGCGGTGGCTCAACCGGACCAGGACGTAACGATGACCTTTCCCAGCTTCACCATGCGCCAGCTGCTGGAGGCCGGCGTGCATTTCGGGCACGTGACGCGCCGCTGGAACCCGCGCATGGCGCCCTACATCTTCGGCACCCGTAACGGCGTGCACATCATCGACCTCACCCAGACCGTGCCGATGCTGCACCGCGCGCTGATGGTGACGCGCGAGACGGTCGCCAACAACGGCCGGGTGCTGTTCGTCGGGACCAAGCGCCAGGCTCAAGAGCCGGTCGCCGAAGCGGCCGGCCGCTCCGGGCAGTACTTCGTCAACCACCGCTGGCTCGGCGGCATGCTGACCAACTGGCGGACGATCTCGCACTCCATCAAGAAGCTGCGCGAGATCGAGGGCCGTCTCTCCGAGGAGAACAGCGGCCTGACCAAGAAGGAGCTGCTCTTTCTCAACCGCGAGCGCGACAAGCTCGAGCGGGCGCTCGGCGGCATCAAGGACATGGGCGGGCTACCGGACCTGTTGTTCGTCATCGACACCAACAAGGAGCAGCTGGCGATCGCCGAGGCGAAGACGCTCGGGATCCCGGTGGTCGCCGTGGTGGACAGCAATTCGAGCCCGGAGGGGGTCACCTACCCGATCCCGGGCAACGACGATGCCAGCCGGGCGATCAACCTCTACTGCGAGTTGATGGTGGGTGCGGCGCTGGACGGCATCCGCGCCGAGATGCACGCCTCCGGTATCGACATGGGCGCCCTCGAGGATCAGGGCGAGGACGAGGTCGAGGACGAGGAAGCGCCGGCGGCGGCGCCCGCCGCGACCGAGAGTGCGTCCGCGACCGAGAGCGCGCCGGCCGGCGAAGCCGCGCCCGCCGGCGAGGAGCAGACGCCCGCGGCGACGTGAGCCGGCGGGCCCAGAGGTCTTCAGGAGGAGACATGGCTGAGATTTCCGCCGCGCTCGTCAAGCAACTTCGCGAGCAGACCGGCGCCGGGATGATGGACTGCAAGAAGGCGCTCGCCGAAAGCGACGGCGACCTCGAGGCGGCGTCCGACTGGCTGCGCAAGAAGGGGCTGTCGCAGGCGCAGAAGAAGGCGGGCCGGACCACCGCCGACGGCCTCGTCGGCATCGCCTTCGCGGGCAACACCGGGGCGTTGGTCGAGGTGAACGCCGAGACCGACTTCGTCGCCCGCAACGAGAGCTTCCAGGAGATGGTGAGCGCGATCGCGCGCCGGGCGCCGGAGGCCGACGGCGACGTCGAGACCCTCGAGACGCTCCAGCTGCCGACGGGACGCACCGTCGAGGACGAGATCACCAACGCCATCGGCGTCATCGGCGAGAACATGCGGCTGCGGCGCACCGCCACGGTGCGGGTCGAGGAGGGCGTCGTCGGCGGCTACGTCCACGCCCAGGTCGCGCCCGGGCTCGGCAAGATCGGCGTGCTCGTCGGCGTCCGCTCGCCGTCGAACGACTACGACCAGCTCGCCGACATCGCCAAGCAGGTGGCGATGCACGTCGCCGCCTCCAGCCCGCAGTCGGTGACCGTCGACGACCTCGACCCGCAGTTGATCGAGCACGAGCGCGTCATCCTCGTCGATCAGGCCAAGGCGAGCGGCAAGCCGGACAACATCATCGAGAAGATGGTGGAGGGCCGGCTCCGCAAGTTTTACGAGGAGGTCGTCCTCAACGAGCAGGTCTTCGTCATCGACACCGACAAGAAGGTGCAGGACTTCGTCGCGGCGCGCGCCGAGGCGCTCGGTGCGCCGGTGGCGATCGGCGGCTTCGTCAAGTTCGTGCTGGGCGAGGGCGTCGAGAAAGAGGAGACCGACCTCGCCGCCGAGGTCGCCCAGCTTGCGGGCGGCTGACGGTCTGTCGTACACCAGCGGTTGTCGGGGCGCCGTCCGTGCGGGCGGGCCTCGCGCCGGTCCGCCGCCGCCCCCGCCGCCGAGGCTCGCCATGAACGACGTCAGTCCGCTCTACCGCCGCGTCCTCTTGAAGATGTCGGGCGAGGCGCTCATGGGTGGGCGTGGTTTCGGCCATGATTCCCAGTTTCTGGGGCGTTTGGCCGGGGAGGTCACGGCGGTCCACGCCCTCGGCGTCGAGCAGTGCCTGGTGATCGGCGGCGGCAACATGCTGCGCGGCTCGGCCGCCGTCGCCGACGGCATCGAGCGCACAACCGCAGATTATATGGGCATGCTGGCCACGGTCATCAACGCGCTCGCGGTGCAGAGCGTGATCGAGTCCGCCGGCTTGCCCACCCGCGTCATGTCGGCGATTCCGATGGCGTCGGTGTGCGAGCCCTATATCCGGCGGCGCGCCATCCGCCACATGGAGAAGGGCCGGGTGGTCATCTTCGCCGCCGGCACCGGCAACCCGTTCTTCACCACCGACAGTGCCGCCGCGCTGCGCGCCGCCGAGGTCGGCTGCGACGCGCTGTTGAAGGCCACTCAGGTCGACGGCGTCTACTCCGCGGATCCCAAGCGCGATCCGACCGCACGGCGCTACGACCGCTTGAGTTACCTGCAGGTTCTCGCCGACGATCTCAAGGTGATGGACGCCTCGGCGATTTCGCTGGCGCGGGACAGTCACATTCCCATCATCGTCTTTTCGGCCGAAGATGCGGGTGCCTACGGTGAAGTGATGCGCGGCCGCGGCGCGCACACCATCATCACCGAAGAAGAGGATCAGGCGGCATGACCGACGAGCAGACCGAGCCCGACCTCGACGATCTGGAGCGCCGGATGGACGGAGCGGTGACCGCGTTCCGCCACGAGTTGCAGAGCCTGAGGACCGGCCGGGCATCGGCGAGCATCGTCGAGCCGGTCCACGTCGAGGCCTACGGCTCCGAGATGCCGATCAACCAGCTCGGCACCGTCAACGTGCCCGAGCCGCGCATGATCACCGTCGCGGTCTGGGACCGCGGCAACGTCCAAAAGGTCGACAAGGCGATCCGCAACGCCGGGCTCGGGCTCAACCCGGTGGTCGACGGCACGCTGATCCGCATCCCGATCCCCGAGCTCACCGAGGAGCGCCGCAAGGAGCTCGTGAAGGTCGCGCACCAGTACGCCGAGCAGGCCCGCATCGCGGTGCGCAACGTCCGCCGCGCCGGCATGGACGACCTCAAGCGGCTGGAGCGCGACGGCCATATCTCGCAGGACGACCACAAGCTCTTCGCCGACGAAGTCCAGGCGATGACGGACCGCCACATCCAGACCATCAACGACCTGTTGCAGTCCAAGGAAAAGGACATTTTGACGGTCTAGTGATGTCGAGCCAGCCGGCCCCGCGGGCGACGACTGCCGACGGCGGCCACCGGTTGCCCGTCCACGTCGCCATCATCATGGACGGCAACCGCCGGTGGGCGCGCGCACGCGGTCGCCCGGCGATGTTCGGCCATCAGCAGGGGGCCGGCTCGGTGCGCGCCGTCCTCGAGACGGTGCGCGACCTCGGCATCGGCTACGTCACCCTCTACGCCTTCTCGACCGAGAACTGGAACCGGACCCAGAGCGAGATCAACGACCTGTTGAACCTGTTGCGGTTCTATCTGCGCCGCGAGCTCAAGACGATGGTGGAGAACAACGTCCGCCTGCGTTTTCTGGGCGATCTGACGCTGTTCGACGACGACGTCCGCCAGCTGATCGAGGAGGCGCGCGCCGCCACCCGCGCCAACAGCGGTGCGGTGGTCACCTTCGCGCTCAACTACGGCAGCCGCCAGGAGATCACCCGCGTCGCGCGGGAGCTCGCCGCGGCGGCGCGTGCCGGCGAGCTCGACCCCGCCGACGTCACCGCCGAGCTGATCGGGACCCGCCTCGCCGGCGAGGTGCCGGACCCCGATCTGCTGATCCGCACCAGCGGCGAGCAGCGGCTGTCGAACTTCCTGTTGTGGGAGCTGGCTTATACCGAGTTCGTCTTCAGCCCCGTCGCCTGGCCCGACTTCGACCACGCCCATTTCCGCGCCGCCCTCGACGAGTACGCGCGGCGCGAGCGCCGCTACGGGGCCTCGGGTGGCTGAGGGCGAGCGCCGCGAGCTGTGGCAGCGCGTGCTCTCGGGCCTCGCGCTCGCCGCCATCGTGGTCGCCGACGCGGTCGCGGGCGGTTGGAGCTTTTCGACGCTGGTGGCCGTCGTCGCCGTGCTGATGGCGCTGGAATGGGGCCGGCTCGCCGCGCGGCGCTACGGCCGCCGCGAGCTCGCGGGCTACGTCGCGGTGCCGACCGCGCTCGCCGCCGTCGCCGGCATCCTTTTGGGCAAGCTCGTCGCCGGCTGGGTCGGCCTCGCCGCCGTCGGCGCCATCGCGGCGCTGCTCGCCGGACTCGCCCGCCTGCGCGGCTGGCCGGCCGGCTGGTTCGGCTTCGGCGTGCTCTATGTCGGCGTCGCGCCGACGATGCTGGTCTGGCTCAGGAACGCCACCGCCGACGGGATGGTCTTCGTGCTCTTCCTGTTCGCGGCGGTGTGGGCCGCCGACACCACGGCCTATTTCGCCGGCCGCGCGCTCGGCGGGCCGAGGCTGGCGCCGCGCTGGAGCCCGAACAAGACCTGGGCGGGCTTCGTCGGCGGCATCGTCGGGGCCGCCCTGGTGGGGGTCGTCATGGCCGAGCTGTTCGCGCTGCCCTTCGTCGCCGGCGCGGCGATGCTCGGCGCGGCACTCGGCGTCGTCGCCCAGCTCGGCGATCTGTTCGAGAGCTGGATCAAGCGGCGCGCCGGCGCCAAGGACAGCGGTCGCCTGATCCCCGGCCACGGCGGTGTTCTCGACCGGCTCGACGGTCTCATCTTCGCCACCCCGGTCTTCGCGCTCTTCGCCGTGCTCCATCCATGACCCGTCGTCGTCTCAGCATCCTCGGCGCCACCGGCTCGATCGGTCGCAGCACCCTCGACCTCGTCGGCCGTCACCCCGAGCGCTTCGAGGTCGTGGCGTTGACCGCCCACGGCCAGGTCGACGCCCTCGCCGACGCGGTGATCGCCACCGGCGCCAAGGTCGCCGCGATCGCCGACGAGGCGCAGCTCGACGCCCTCGCCGCCCGGCTCGCCGGGCGCGACGTCGAGGTGCTGGGCGGCGGCACGGCGACGTTCTCGAGCGCGGTCAGCGTCGGGATCAGGTGAAAGCTCTG
>CAZCVH010000003.1:0-32027 GCA_964502115.1 uncultured Geminicoccaceae bacterium | reverse complement strand
CGATGCGGGCCGAACTCTAGAGCGCGTCCCGTCGACGTGGACCCGAGCCACCCGCGCACCCCGCCCGACCGCCCACCAGCATGATGCCCCGGGGGACCGGGCGGGGGGTGCGGGTGGGTCCGCCCCAGTGGGATGCGCTATAGGCTCCGACGCCGTCGGAGCGATCCGGACCGGTCGCGCCGAAGCTGCACGCGCTCCTGGGGGTCGTGCAGCTTCGGCGTCTCGGGACGCGATCCGTCCGAACACGCCGCTGCGCGAGGGCCGGTCCTCGCGCCTCGCCGGGACCGCGCTCACCGCCGCTGCGACCCCTGTTCGCAGCCACCATCCATGCCTTGCGCGAAGCAGCGCCGCGACGCGGCTTTCGCGACGCACAATGTCGCCGAGACGAACCGGCGCCGGTGCTCAATCCCGGATCTTGCGGACGACCACCTCCCAACAGCCCTCGCCCGCCTCGCGTTCGGCGAGAACGGCATGGCCGTGCTCGCGCAGGCTCCGCGGCACATTCGTACGGGCCTCGCCGGCGCGCAGACGAATCGTGAGCAGGTCGCCGACGGCCAGTTCTTCGAGCCGTAGCTTCGTTTTGACCAGGGTCATCGGGCACATATCGCCCGAGATGTCCAACGTGTCTTCCGCCATTTCCCTCGATCATTGCCCGATCGGCGAAGGTTTCGAAGAAAGGGCTTGCACGCCCCGTTCCCTCAAATATATATGAAGCATCGCGTTCGCCAAACGGCGTTTTTTAGGGATCGGGTGACGATGACGGAGAAAATGAGTCAAAACGAGCTGCTGGCGCTGACCACCGAGATCGTGTCCTCTCACGTCTCCAACAACACGGTCCCGGTGAGCGACGTGCCCGATCTGATCAAGCACACCTATGCCAGCTTGGCGGGGATCGGGCAGCCGGCGGAGGAGGAGCAGCAGGAGAAACCGACGCCGGCGGTGCCGATCAAGCGCTCGGTCACCGACGACTACATCGTGTGCCTCGAGGATGGCAAAAAGCTCAAGATGCTGAAGCGCCACCTCAAGACCCGCTACAACATGACGCCCGACGAGTACCGCAAGCGCTGGAACCTGCCGGACGACTATCCGATGGTGGCGCCGAACTACGCCAAGCAGCGCAGCAACCTCGCCAAAAAGATCGGGCTGGGGACCAAGCCGCGGGCGCGCTGACCGCGGCGGGCGCGGCTTGACGCCGGCCGCTCGTACGACCCATATCGCGCTGTGTGATCGAGAGGCGGCGAGACGGGCGCGGGCTTGAGCAAGACGCTGCACATCAAGACCTACGGTTGCCAAATGAACGTCTACGATTCCCAGCGGATCGCCGACGTTCTGGCGCCACACGGCTACGTCCGGGCCGAAGACCCGGAAGTCGCCGATCTGGTCGTGCTCAACACCTGCCACATCCGCGAGAAGGCGGCCGAGAAGGTCTATTCCGAGCTCGGACGTCTGCGGCGGCTGGGAGAACGGCGCGAGCGGGCCGGTGGCGCGCCGTTGCAGGTCGCGGTGGCGGGCTGCGTCGCCCAGGCCGAGGCCGACGCCATGGCCCGACGTGCCCCGCACGTCGACATCGTGGTGGGTCCGCAGAGCTATCATCGGCTGCCTGAGCTGCTGGCGCGCCGGGCGCGCCAACACGGCACCGTGGTCGACACCGACTTCCCGGTGGAGAGTAAGTTCGACCACCTGCCCGAGGCGTCGGCACCGCCGGGCGCGACGGCGTTTTTGACCGTGCAGGAGGGCTGCGACAAGTTCTGCACGTTCTGCGTCGTGCCCTACACCCGCGGCGCGGAGGAGAGCCGCCCGGCCGCCGACGTGCTCGCCGAGGCGCGCGGGCTGGTGGCCCGCGGGGTGCGCGAGCTCACGCTCTTGGGCCAGAACGTCAACGCCTATCACGGCGAAGCCCCCGACGGTCGCGAGTGGGGATTGGCGCGGCTGATCCGCGAGCTCGCCGAGATCAGCGGGCTCGAGCGCATCCGCTACACCACCTCGCACCCCGCCGACATGGCCGACGACCTGATCCGTGCCCACGGCGAGGTGGCGGCGTTGATGCCGTTCTTGCACCTGCCGGTGCAGGCCGGGTCCGATCGGGTGCTGGCCGGGATGAACCGGCGCGGCACCGTCGAGGCGTACCGCCGGCTGGTGAACCGGCTGCGCGCGGCACGCTCCGACCTCGCCCTTTCGTCGGATTTCATCGTCGGCTTTCCCGGCGAGCGGCAGGAGGATTTCGCCGCCACGCTGGCGCTGGTCGACGACGTCTTCTTTGCACAGGCCTTCTCCTTCAAGTACAGTCCGCGTCCGGGGACACCCGCGACGGTCATGGGGCAGCACGTGGCGGAGGCCGTGAAAGCGGATCGGCTGGAGCAACTTCAAGCACGCCTCGACGACCAACAGCGCGCGTTCAACCGTAGCCTGATCGGTCACACCATCGACGTCCTGTTCGAGCGCCCGGGACGCAAGCCCGGCCAGATGGTGGGGCGCAGCCCCTATCTGCAGGCGGTGCACGTCGACGGTGGCCCCGAACTGGCCGGGCGCTGCCTGCCGGTCGTGATCACCGCCGCGCTCGAGCACAGCCTGGCGGGCACCCTCGCCGACGACGCCAAGCTGGGAGCGGTGGCCTGAAGCTCGTCCTTCCGGACAACCGGCTCGCGGCCGTCGTCTTCGGCCAGCATCACGAGAATCTCGCCCAGATCGAGCAGTTGCTCGACGTTCATTTCGTGACCCGCGGCAACGAGGTCCGCGCCGAGGGCGACGACGGCAAGCTCGCCCTCACCGTGGTCGACGAGCTCTACGCCCGCGCCGAGCGCGGCGAGGACATCGCGCCGGGCGACGTCAAGGCGGCGGTGCGCCTCGCCAACCTGCCGCCACCGGCGGAGCCCGGCCGCCGCGACGAGGCGGTACTCAAGACCGACAAGCGCGTCATCCGTCCGCGCTCGAAGAACCAGGCGGTTTATGTCGACGCGATGGCGGGCCACGAACTCGTCTTCGGGCTCGGCCCGGCCGGTACCGGCAAGACCTATCTCGCCGTCGCCCAGGCGGTGTCCATGCTCAAGCGCCAGCAGGTGGAGCGCCTGGTGCTGTCGCGGCCGGCGGTCGAGGCGGGCGAACGCCTCGGCTTTCTGCCGGGCGACATGAAGGAGAAGGTCGATCCCTATCTCCGCCCGCTCTACGACGCGCTGCAGGACATGCTGCACGAGGGCAAGCTCAACTCGAACCTGGGATCGGGGCAGATCGAGATCGCGCCGCTCGCCTTCATGCGGGGGCGCACGCTCAGCCACGCCTTCGTCATCCTCGACGAGGCGCAGAACACGACCACCGCCCAGATGAAGATGTTCCTGACCCGCCTGGGCGAGGGCTCGCGCATGGTGGTGACCGGCGATCCGCGCCAGACCGACCTGCCGGCGAATGTCGACTCCGGACTGGTGCGCGCGGTCGAACGCCTCGAGGCGGTGCCGGAGATCGCGGTCACCCGCTTCGACCGCAACGACATCGTCCGCCACCCCCTGGTGTCGCTGATTCTCGAGGCCTTCGAGGATGACAAGGGCTGAGACCGGGCAAGACCCACGATGACCGACGAACCTCCAAGTTGTGACGTGACGGTCGAGCCGGCCTGGGAGGCGGCCGGTCTCGACCTGGAGACCGCGTGCGGCGCGTGCGCCGCCGCCGTGCTGCACCGGCTGGAACGCGCGCCGGACGGCATCGAGGTGAGCTTCCGCTTCACCGACGACGCGACCATCGCCGCGCTCAACGCCGTTTGGCGCGGCCGGCCCGCGGCCACCGACGTCCTGTCCTTCCCCGCGGAGGACGACGACGCCGCGACCATCCCCGGCGTGCCGCGCCCGCTCGGCGACGTCGTGCTGGCCTACGAGACCTGCGAGCGCGACGCGGCGGCGCTGGAACGCCCCCTCGCCGCCCATGTTCGACATCTGCTCGTCCACGGCCTGTTGCACCTGTGCCGTTTCGATCACGGCACGGCCGCGGCGGCGGCGGACATGGAAGCGCTCGAGATCGCCGTTCTCGACGACCTCGGCGTGCCGGATCCCTATGCCGGGCGCGCGCTCATGGAGGAGGACCCGCAATGACCGACGAGCCGGCCCAGCGCGACGGGCCGATCGTCAGCCTGTTCCGCCGGTTGCGCGAGCTGGCGTTCGGCAGCGATCACGACAACGGCTCGCTGCGCGACACCATCGAGGAGCTGCTCGAGGACGAGGCCGACGGCCTCAAGAGCCTGACCGAGCACGAGCGGCGCCTGCTGTTGAACGCGTTGAGCTTCGGCGACCTCGAGGTCGCCGACGTCATGGTGCCGCGTTCGGACGTCAAGGCGATCGAGGCGGAGGCGGCGCTCGGCGAGGTCCTCGCCGCCATGCGCGACGCCGGACACACCCGCCTGCCGGTCTACCGCGGCACCCTCGACGACATCATCGGCCTGGTCCACATCAAGGATCTGTTGCCGTTCTGGGGCGACGGCGAGCGCTTTCGCCTCGCCGACGTCGTCCGCAAGGTGCTCCACGTCCCGCCCTCGATGCGGGTCATCGATCTGTTGTTGCAGATGCGCGACGCCCGCGCGCACATGGCCGTCGTCGTCGACGAGTACGGCGGCACCGATGGGCTGGTCACCGTCGAGGACCTGATCGAGGAGATCGTCGGCGAGATCCAGGACGAGCACGATCGCATCGTCCGCCCGCGGCTGCTGGAGAGCGCCGACGGCGAACTCGAGGCCGACGCGCGGGTCGAGCTCGACCGGCTCGAGACCAAGCTCGGCGTCCGGCTCCTCGACGAGGACCGCCGCGACGACGTCGACACGCTCGGGGGGCTGATCTTCATGCTGCTGGATCGGGTGCCGGCGCGCGGCGAGGTCATCCCGCATCCGGCGGGGCTCGAATTCGAGGTGCTCGACGCCGACCCGCGCCGGGTCAAGCGCCTGCGGATCCACCGCCAGACCCAGCCCGCCGCCGAAGCGGCCGAGGCATGAGCCGCGTCGCGCGGCGCCGCGGTCGCGCCCGCCCGACGCCGCGGCGGACGTGATCGGCCGCGCCCGCCGGGCGTGGGGCGTGACGTGACCCACCGACTGCGCGCCCCGCTGGTCCAGGCGCCGCTCGCCGGCGCGCTCGCGACGCTGGCGCTGCCGCCGCTCGATCTCTTCCCGGCGCTCTTGGCCTTCGGCTGGCTGTTGGCGCTGCTGCTCGCCGCGCCCGGCTGGGCGGCGGCGTGGCGCCGGGCCGTGCTGTTCGTCTTCGCCCACGCCCTCGCCGGGCTCTACTGGGTGGCGATCGCCTTCACCGTCGATCTCGAGCGCTTCGGCGCGCTCGCGGTCCCGGCGCTTTTGCTGCTGTGTCTCGGCATCGCGCTCATCCAGGGAAGCGTCGTCAGCCTCTTGGCGTTGCGCCGCTGGCGGGCACCGCTGGCGGCGACGCTGGCCTTCGCGCTGTTGTGGCTCGCCGGCGAATGGCTGCGCGCGGTGATCGGCCGGTTCCCCTGGAACCTCGTCGGCTACGCCTTCACCGATTGGCCGGCCCTCGCCCAGACCGCGTCCTTGGGCTCGGTCTGGCTGTTGGGCTGGATCGCGCTGATGCTCGGCACGCTGCCGCTGGCCTGGCGCTGCCGTCTGCGCGAACGGGCGCTCTGGCTCGCCGGCATCGTGGTGCCGGTGAGCGGTCTCGTGGTCTGGGGTCATCTGCGGCTGCTCGAACCGCCGGCGACCACCGAGACCCGCCTGCGCCTGGTGCAGGGCGCGTTCGCGCTCGACCACGGCTTTCGCCCCGAACCGACGCGGCGCTGGTTCGAGCGTCAGCTGCGTTTGACCCGCGCGCCGGCCGAGGCGCCGCTCGACGCCGTGATCTGGTCGGAGGGCGCCAGCCCCTACCTGCTGGAGACCGACGCGGTGGCGCGGCGGGCGCTCGCCGAGGCGCTCGCCGAGGCGGCGGGGGCGCGCTGGCTGATCACCGGCGGCGACCGCTTCGTGCGCGACGCCGCCGATGATGTCGTCGGCGTTCACAACAGCGTCTTCGCGGTCGACCGCGCGGGCGCGCTGGGGGCCGTCTACGACAAGGTCGATCTCGTGCCCTTCGGTGAGTTCGTGCCGTTGCGCCGCTGGTTGTCCGCGCTCGGGCTGGAGAAGGTCACCGCCGGTTCCATCGACTACCGCCCCGGCGCCGGACGGGAGACGATCGATCTCGGCGGGTTGCCGCCGTTTACGCCACTGATCTGCTACGAGGCGATTTTCGCCGGGCGGACGGTGGGGGAGCCGCGCCCGGCGTGGCTTTTGAACGTCACCATCGACACCTGGTTCGGCGACAGCCTCGGCCCCTATCAGCATCTCGCGATGGCGCGGCTGCGGGCGGTCGAGGAGGGCCTACCCTTGGTCCGGGTGGCCAATTCCGGCGTCAGTGCGGTCATCGATCCCCGTGGGCGCGTACTCGAGAGCATGCCCCTCGACGCCCGCGGGACCCGCGACGTCGACCTGCCGGCGGCGGCGGCTCCGACGGTGTTCGCGCGGTGGCGCTGGACGCCGTGGTGGGCCGTCGTGGTGCTCGCGGCCGGCACGGCGCTGCTGCGCGAGCGGGCGGCGGCATCGTAAGATTAACGATTTGTCGTGATACGCCCATCTTTCGGAGCCTGAACCGGGCGGGCACCTTGTGAAGGGCGTGGTACCGCATCGTATGAATCTATATATATATTTGCGAGTGAGACGACGTCGCATCACGCTCGGGTTGAGCCCGCAGCCGGCCGGCGTGCTGCCGGGACCGACGTTGCGGCCGATCCGAGGATGACGAGCGGGATGTCGCCCGCCTCGGCACCTCGCGGCTTTACGGGGCGGCGCGGACGCCGGGCGCCGATGTCGGCTCCTTCTCCGACGGCTCCGACGGGCTCGCGGTGAACGCGATCGAGAAGAACGAAGTGAACCCGGGCCGTGGCGCCCGATCGCACAGCGACACGCTCCAACCGCTTCGGGCGTACCAGCGAATCAACAACTTTGAGTTGTATCGATTTGTGTTCGGTATAACCGCTGCGTTGGCGGCCGTCGGCGACGTCTCGGGTCCGGCGCTTGACCCCCGGGGACAACTTCCTCACAAGAACGCCCCTATACCGGGCTTAGGCCTCACCACCAGGAAAGGAAAGTGCGTGGCGGAATTCCTGTTCACCAGTGAATCGGTGTCCGAAGGGCATCCGGACAAGGTTTGCGACCGGATTTCCGACGCCGTCGTCGACGCTTACGTTCGGGCGTTTCCCGAAGCCCGGGTGGCATGCGAAACGTTGACGACGACGAATCGCATCGTGATTGCCGGTGAAACGAAGGGTCCTGCGGAAATACTGACGCAGGTGGAGGACATCGCACGCAACGTCGTGCGCGACATCGGTTACGAGCAAGAGGGTTTCCACCACGCCAAGGCGCGGGTGGACGTGCTGCTGCACGCGCAGTCGGCCGACATTGCCATGGGCGTCGACAAGGACGGCGCCGGTGACCAGGGCATCATGTTCGGCTTCGCCTGCGACGAGACGCCGGAGCTGATGCCGGCCCCGATCCTCTACGCCCACAAGATCCTGCGCTTCATGGCGGAGGCCCGGCATCGGGGCGACGCGCCGCTGCTCGGTCCCGACAGCAAGAGCCAGGTCACCCTGCTCTACCGCGACGGCAAGCCGGTGGGGTGCGACAACATCGTCGTCTCGACGCAGCACGTCGAAGGCGCGCACGGTGACGACGTCCGCGCGGTGGCGATGAAATACGTCGAGCAGGTGATCCCCGAAGAGTGGGTGCCGCCGGCCGACCGCATCTTCGTGAACCCGACCGGCAAGTTCGTCGTCGGCGGGCCCGACGGTGACGCCGGCCTCACCGGCCGCAAGATCATCGTCGACACCTACGGCGGTGCCGCGCCCCACGGCGGCGGCGCGTTCTCGGGCAAGGACCCGACCAAGGTGGACCGCTCTGCGGCCTACGCCGCGCGCTACCTCGCCAAGAACGTCGTCGCCGCGGGCCTCGCCAAGCGCTGCACCATCCAGCTGGCCTACGCCATCGGGGTGGCCCAGCCGCTCGCGGTCTACGTCGAGACCCACGGCACCGGTAAGGTCCCCGAGGATCGCCTCGGCGAGATCTTGAAAAAGTCGCTGGACCTGTCGCCGCGCGGCATCCGCACGCAGCTCGGCCTCGACAAGCCGATCTACGAGCGCACCGCCACCTACGGTCATTTCGGGCGCGAGCCCGAGGCCGACGGCGGCTTCGCCTGGGAGCGCACCGACCTCGTGGACCTGCTTCAGCGCGAGGCGTGAGCGACGGCGAACCCCGCCGTTTCATCTACGGTCGGCAGCGCGGTCCGAAGCTCAAGCCCGGACAGCGCCGCCGCTTGGAGACGCAGCTGCCGGCGTTGGCCGTCGTGCCGCCCGCGGGCGGCGGGCGGTGGGCGCCGGCGGCGCTGCTCGCACCCGACACCCGGGCGCTGTGGCTGGAGATCGGCTTCGGTGCCGGCGAGCACCTCGCCTGGCAGGCCGAACACCATCCGAACGTGACCCATCTCGGTGTCGAGCCCTACCTCAACGGCGTCGCCGCGCTGTTGGGGCGGGTCGAGGCGCGGGGATTGGGCAACGTGCGCATCTGCGTCGACGACGCACGGCTGGTGTTGGCGGCGCTGCCGGACGGCGTGCTGGGGCGGGTGCACGTGCTGTTCGCCGATCCGTGGCCGAAGCGGCGCCACCACAAGCGCCGCATCGTCGACCGTCGAACGGTCGCCGAGATGGCGCGCACGCTGGTACCCGGCGGCGAGCTGCGGCTGGCGAGCGACGATTCGGGCTACGTCACCTGGATGCTCGCGGCACTGCGCGACGAGCCCCGCCTCGGGTGGCGGGCGCGGCGGGCGGCGGACTGGCGCGAGCGGCCGCCGGACTGGCCCGCCACCCGCTACGAGGACAAGGCGCGCGCCGCCGGCCGGACCTGCGTGTTCCTGCGCTTCGGCCGCCGCGAGGCGGAAAACGCCGGCGTTGCCCGCTGAGCACTTGTCAGTGCGGCAGCGCTTTCGCATATTGCGAATCGATGAACCTTCACGGTGGGCGCTCGCGCCCGCTTTTTTGTTTCCGACGGCGCGGTGTTCGAGACCAGTCAATCTTGCGAGGCCGCTCGCGAAGGCCGTATCGCCGACCTGCTCGCACCCGCCCTGGCGGCGCTGGGCTACGAGTTGGTGCGGGTACGCTTCGGGAGTAAGACGCTGCAGGTGATGGTCGAACGCGAGGATCGGGCGACGATGACCGTCGATCATTGCGCCGAAGCGAGCGAGACGATCTCGGCGATCCTCGACGAGGCGGATCCGATCGCCGGCGCCTTCGAGTTGGAGGTGAGCTCGCCCGGCCTCGACCGGCCGCTCACCCGCCCCGGCGATTTCCGCCGCTTCGCCGGCTTCGAGGCGCGGGTGGAGCTGCGCGAACCGCTCGCGGGACGGCGCCGCTTCACCGGACGGGTCGACGGTTTCGAGGAGGCGGACGAGGCGACGGTGGTGCTGACCACGGCGGAGGGAACGGTACGCCTGCCCTGGCGGGCGGTGAAGAAGGCCAAACTGGTGCTCGACGACGCGCTGATGCGGGCGGCGGCGCGCTGGGCGCAAGATGGGCGTTCGCCCTGAGCCCGACGGCGGCCGGCGGCGGCCGGTGGCGGCCGGTGACGGACGAAACGCTCGAGGAACGAAGGACCAAGCGATGAACACGCCGAGCCTCGGACGGCTGGAACTGCTGCGGGTCGCGGATGCGGTCGCGCAGGAAAAGGGCATCGGCGCCGACGAGGTGCTCGAGGCCATGGCGCAGGCGATTCAGACGGCGGCACGCCGCAAATACGGCCTCGAACACGAGATCACCGCCGAGATCGACCGCAAGAGCGGCGAGGTCCGGGTCTACCGTCAGCTCGAGGTGGTCGACGAGGTGAGCGACCCCGATCGCGAGGTCACCCTCGACGTCGCCCGCCGGCAGAACCCGGAGGCCGAGGTCGGCGATCACATCCTCGAGCCGCTGCCGCCGATCGATCTCGGGCGGATCTCGGCGCAGAGCGCCAAGCAGGTGATCGTCCAAAAGGTCCGCGAGGCCGAGCGCGAGCGCCAGTACGAGGAGTACAAGGACCGCCTCGGCGAGATCCTCGTCGGCGAGGTCAAGCGCATCGAGCACGGCAACATCCTGGTCGATCTCGGCCGCGCCGAGGCCATCGTGCGCCGCGACGACGTCATCCCGCGCGAGATGTTCCAGGTGAAGGACCGCATCCGCGCCTATCTCTACGACGTCCGCCACGAACTGCGCGGCCCGCAGCTGTTCTTGTCGCGCACGCACACGCGGTTCATGGCGAAGCTGTTCGAGCAGGAGGTGCCGGAGATCTACGACGGCATCATCGAGATCAAATCGGTGGCGCGCGATCCGGGCTCACGCGCGAAGATCGCGGTGCTCTCCAAGGACAGCAACATCGACCCCGTCGGCGCCTGCGTCGGCATGCGCGGCTCGCGGGTGCAGGCGGTGGTCCAAGAGCTGTCGGGCGAAAAGGTCGACATCATCCCGTGGTCGTCGGACGACGCCACCTTCGTGGTGAACGCCCTCGCCCCGGCGGAGGTCACCAAGGTCGTCCTCGACCCCGACACCCAGCGCATCGAGGTGGTCGTCCCGGACGAGCAGCAGCATATCGCGATCGGCCGGCGCGGGCAGAACGTGCGCCTGGCCTCGCAGCTCACCGGCTGGAACATCGACATCATCTCCGAGACCCAGGAGAGCGACCGGCGCAACGAGGAGTTCCGCTCGCTCACCGGCATGTTCGTCGACCGCTTGAACGTCGAGGAGATGATCGCCCAGCTGTTGGCGACCGAGGGTTTCTCGAGCGTCGAGGAACTGGCCGACACGCCGTTGGACGAGATCGCCGCCATCCAGGGCTTCGACGAGGAGATCGCCGCCGCCTTGAAGGAGCGTGCCGATCAGACCCTCGAGGAGGAGGCCGAACAGCTGCGCGAGACCTGCGAGACGCTGGGGCTCACCCAGGAGCTCGTCGACTTCGAGCCGCTGTCGATCCAGTCGATCATCAAGCTCGGCGAGCAGGGCGTGAAGAGCCTCGACGACCTCGCCGATCTCGCCGCCGACGAGCTGATCGAGATGCTGCCCGAGGCCGGGCTTTCCGAGGGGGACGCCGGCGAGATCATCATGGCGGCCCGAGCGCACTGGTTCGCCGACGAGGAAACCGAGGACGACGGCGCCGACGCCGAGACGACGCCGGCGAGCGAACGGCAGACGGCTTGAGCGCACGCGGCGACGACACCCTCATCCAGGTCGAGCCGGAGGCCCCGCGACGACGGGCGCGGCGCTGTCTCGCCAGCCGCGCGCCGCGCGAGCGGGACGAGATGGTCCGCTTCGTCGTCGGCCCGGACGACCGGCTCGTGCCCGATCCCGACGCCCGTCTGCCCGGGCGCGGGTTGTGGTTGAGCGCGGACGCGGAAAGCTTTAAGAGGGCGGTGGCTCGAAATCTCTTCGCCAAGGCGGCCCGCCGTCGGGTGGTCGTCGATCCCGAGATCGCTGCGCGCTTGGACCGAATGCTGGCGGAGCGGTGCCTGCAGTGGCTCGGCCTCGCACGGCGGGCGGGACGGCTGGAGATCGGCTTCGAGCAGGTGTTGCGAACGGCACGAGCGGGCGAGGTCGAGGTGTTGGTGGTGGCGAACGACGCGGCGGCGGACGGTCGCGAGAAGCTCGCCCGCAGCGCCACGACGGTGCGCTGCGTCGCTCTGTTCGGCCGAAACGAGATGGGCGCCGCCGTCGGTCGCGAAGCCCTGGTCTACGCCGGGCTGCGGGCCGACCGTCTGGCGACGAAGTTGTGGAACGACGCGCGCCGGCTCGCGGGCCTGCGCGGTCTAGCGGCGCCCGCGGGGGCGTCAAAGGGGTTGATCGAACAGGCATGAGCGAAAGCAAGGGCCAGGATCGCACGGAGCGGATCTCGCTTCGATCGGGCGGACGACGTGTCGACCAGCGCAAGGGCGACGGCCAGACGGTCCGTCAGAGCTTCTCCCACGGGCGATCCAAGGCGGTCGCGGTCGAGGTCAAGCGCTCACCGACGGGTCGCCGTGGTGGCGGCAAGGGTGAGGCGCGCGAGGACGGCGCGGCGGCCGAGACGAGCCCGCCCGAGGGCACGCGCACGGCCCGGCCGGCGCCGGCCCAGCCGGCCGCCGGCAAGGAGCAGGCCAAAACCGGCAAGGAGCAGGCCAAGGGCGGCAGCCGCGGCGGTCGGCGGCCGATGGTGCTCAAGCCGCTCACCGACGAGGAGCGCAAGGCTCGCCAGGCCGCACTCGTCGAGGCGCGCAAGCGCGAGGAGGAGGAGCAGCGCCGCGCCGAGGCGGAGGCCAAGCGTCGGGCGGAAGAGGACGCCCGCCGTCAGGCCGAGGAAGAGGCCCGCCGCAAGGCCGAGGAGGAAGAAGCCGCCCGCCACGCCGAGGAAGAGGCGGCGCGCAAGCGCGCCGAGGACGAGGCGCGCGAACAGCTCGAGACCGAGACCGGCGCCGAACCGGTCGCGACCGAGCCCGCCCCGGCGGCGGCCGAAGTCAAGCCGACCGAGGCTCCCGTCGGCACCGAGCGCGAGACCCGGGCGCCGACGCGTCCCGGCACCGCCAAGCCGGCGACGCGGACCGAGGAGGAGGAGAGCCCGCGCGCCAAGGCCAAGCGCGCCAAGCCGGCGGCGAAGGGGCCGCGGCGTGAGGACAGCCGGCGCAGCGGCAAGATCCAGTTCGACGCCGTGGAGGGCGACGTCGTCGAGCGCAAGGGGCCGAGCCTCGCGGCGCTCAGACGGCGCCAGGAGCGCGAGCGGCGGGCGCGGCAGAGCCAGACCTCCGAGCCGCAGATCCGCGAGGTGGTGCTGCCGGAGACCATCACCGTCTCCGAGCTCGCCAACCGTATCGCCGTGCGCGCCGCCGAGGTCGTCAAGGCGCTCATGAAGATGGGCGTGATGGCGAGCGCGACGCAGACCATCGACGCCGACACCGCCGAGGTGGTCGTGACCGAGTTCGGCCACACCCCGAAGCGGGTCTCCGAAGCCGACGTGCTCGAGGGGCTCGAGGGCCCCGAAGACCGGGCCGAGGATCGGCGGCCGCGGCCGCCGGTGGTCACCGTCATGGGTCACGTCGACCACGGCAAGACGTCGCTGCTCGACGCCGTCCGCAACGCCGACGTGGTCTCCGGCGAGGCCGGCGGCATCACTCAGCACATCGGCGCCTACCAGGTCGACATCGGCACCGGCGGGCTGCCGGTGACCTTCATCGACACCCCCGGCCATGCCGCCTTCACCGAGATGCGCTCGCGCGGCGCCAAGGTGACCGACGTCGTGATCCTGGTCGTCGCCGCGAACGACGGCGTCAAACCGCAGACGGTGGAGGCCATCAACCACGCCAAGGCGGCCGAGGTGCCGATCGTCGTCGCGATCAACAAGGTCGATCTGGCCGACGCCGAGCCCGATCGGGTGAAGAACGAGCTCTTGAGCCACGAGCTCGTGCCCGAGGACTTCGGCGGCGACATCCAGTGCATTCCGGTGAGCGCGCTCGCACGGAGCGGTCTCGACGAGCTGATCGAGGCGGTGCAGCTGCAGGCCGAGGTGCTGGAGCTCGAGGCCAACCCCGACCGTGAGGCCCAGGGCATCATCATCGAGGGTCGGCTCGAGCGCGGCCGCGGCGTCGTGGCCACGGTGCTGGTCCAGCGCGGCACGTTGAAGGTCGGCGACATCGTGGTCTGCGGGCCGACCTGGGGCCGGGTGCGGGCGATGCTCGACGACCGCGGCCGCAACGCCAAGGAGGCCGGCCCCTCGGTGCCGGTCGAGGTGCTGGGTCTCGACGGCGTTCCCACCGCCGGCGATCGCCTCGACGTCGTCGACAACGAGAAGCGCGCCCGCGAGATCGCCGAATACCACCAGCGCCAGCTGCGCGACACGCAGGTGGCGACCGGGGTCGGCGGCTCGGTCGACGACCTCTTCAAGGCGCTCAAGGAGGGCCAGGCCAGCGAGCTGCCGGTCGTGGTCAAGAGCGACGTCCACGGTTCGCTCGAGGCCATCCAGGCGGGGCTCGAGAAGCTCTCCACCGACGAGGTCAAGGTGCGCATCCTGCACGGCGGCGTCGGTGGCATCACCGAGAGCGACATCACCCTCGCCCGCGCCTCCAGCGCACTGGTCGTCGGCTTCAACGTCCGCGCCAACGCCCAGGCCCGCGAGCTCGCCAAGCGCGACGGCGTCGAGATCCGCTACTACTCGATCATCTACGAGCTCTTGGACGACGCCAAGGAGATGCTCTCCGGCATGCTGACGCCGGAGGCGCGCGAGACGGTGACCGGGCACGCCGACATTCGCGAGGTCTTCAACATCACCAAGGTCGGCAAGGTCGCCGGCTGTCGGGTGGTCGACGGCACGGTGCGCCGCGGCGCCAAGGTGCGGTTGTTGCGCGACGACGTGGTGGTCTACGAGGGCGAACTCTCCTCCTTGAAGCGGTTCAAGGAGGACGTCCGTGAGGTCAAGGAAGGCTTCGAGTGCGGCATGGCGATCGCCGGCTACGGCGACATCCGCGAGGGTGACGTCATCGAAGCCTACGAAGTCCAGGAGGTGGCGCGCTCCTTGTGAGCGCGCCCGTCCCCGGGCCCTCGGCGTTGGCGTCTTCCGGCTCCGGCTCGCCCACCCCGCGCCAGCTCAAGGTCGCCGAGACCATCCGGCACGAGCTGGCCGGGTGGCTCATGCGCGGCGAGGTCCGAGACCCGCGGCTGGCGAGCGCCAGCGTGACGATCTCCGAGGTCCGCGCCTCGCGCGACCTCAAGCACGCCACCGCCTACGTCGCGGTGCTGGGCGCCGACGGCGTGCCCGCCGAGGTGCTGGCGGCGCTCAACCACGCCGGCGGCGCGCTCGGCGGCCGGCTGGCGCGGGCGTTGCACCTGAAATACGCGCCGCGACTGACTTTCGCGGCCGACGACCGTTACGACGAGGCGGCGCGCATCGACGCCCTTTTGCGCGCGGCGCGGGCGAACCGCGCGGGCGAGAACGAGGACGATGGGACGTAAGCGACGCAAGGGCCGGCCGATCAACGGCTGGCTGGTCATCGACAAGGACCAGGGCGCGACCTCGACCGGCGTGGTCGGCGCCGTGCGCCGTCTGACGCACGCCCAAAAGGCGGGCCACGGCGGTACCCTCGATCCGCTCGCCACCGGCGTGCTGCCGATCGCGCTCGGCGAGGCCACCAAGACCGTGCCCTACGTCGTCGCCGCCACCAAGGCCTACCGCTTCGAGGTCCGCTTCGGCGAGGCCCGCGACACCGACGATGCCGAAGGCGAGGTGATCGCGACCTCCGACGCGCGTCCCGACGACGCCGAAATCGCCGCCGCGCTCGGGCGGTTCCGCGGCGCCGTGCTCCAGACCCCGCCGCGCTATGCCGCGGTCAAGGTCGAGGGCGAGCGCGCCTACGACCTGGCGCGCCGCGGCGAGAGCGTGGAGCTGGCGCCGCGACCGGTGGAGATCCACGCCCTCGCGCTCGTCGAACGGCCGACCGCGGAGCGCGCCGTTTTCGAGATGACCAGCGGCAAGGGCGCTTACGTGCGGGCGGTGGCCCGTGATCTGGGCGACGTGCTCGGCTGCCACGGCCACGTCACCGCGCTCAGGCGACTGGCGGTCGGCGGCTTTCGAGCCGAGGACGCCGTCACCCTCACCACCCTGGAGCGGCTCGTCGAGGACGACGCCCTGCCCCAGGCTCTCGTGTCGTTGACGACCGCGCTGGCCGACATCCCGGCGCTGGCCGTCACCGAACCGCAGGCGCAGCGGCTGCGATCGGGCCAACCGATCCGGGCCGCCCGCCAGCTCGTCACCGGCGACGTCGAGGCGGACACCGTCCGGGTCCAGCTCGCCGGCGAGGTCGTGGCGCTCGGGCGCTTCGACGGCGACTGGCTCGCGCCGGTGCGTGTCTTCAACCTTTAACCGGCGCGCCGCCGGTCCCATTTGAGGAGTAAGAGATGTCGATCACCGCCGAGCGCAAGCAAGCGATCGTCGAGGACTTCGGCACCGTCGCCGGAGATACCGGTTCGCCGGAAGTCCAGGTCGCGATCCTCACCGAGAGGATCCAGAACCTGACCGAACATATGAAGAGCCACAACAAAGACTTCGCCTCGCGGCGGGGCCTGTTGATGATGGTGGGCCAGCGTCGGCGCCTTCTGGACTATCTGAAGCGGAAGGACGCCCAGCGCTACTTGAAGCTCATCGAACGGCTCGGCATCCGCAAATAGCGGAGCGAGCCCCGCGCCGGCACGTCACCGGCGCGGCTTTGCAAGGTAAGAGACCCATGTTCAAGATTACGCGACGCGAGGTGGAGTGGGCGGGGCGTCCGCTCCTGCTCGAAACCGGACACGTGGCTCGCCAAGCCGACGGCGCGGTCTTCGCGACCTACGGCGAGACCACCGTGCTGGCGACCGTGGTGGGGGTCAAGGAGGCCAAGCCGGGCCAGGACTTCTTCCCGCTCACGGTCCACTATCAAGAGCGCACCTTCGCCGCCGGCAAGATCCCGGGCGGCTTCTTCAAGCGCGAGGGTCGACCGACGGAGAAGGAGACGCTGACCTCGCGCCTCATCGACCGTCCGATCCGGCCGCTGTTTCACCCGCGCTTCAAGAACGAGGTGCAGGTCATCTGCACGGTCCTGTCCTACGACCAGGAGAACGACCCCGACATCGTGGCCATGGTGGCGGCGAGCGCGGCGTTGACCCTGTCGGGCTTGCCGTTCCTGGGGCCGATCGGCGGCGCGCGGGTCGGCCGCGTCGGCGGCGCGTTCGTGCTCAACCCGACCATCCCGCAGATGGCCGAGAGTGATCTCGACCTCGTCGTCGCCGGCACCGCCGACGCCGTGATGATGGTGGAGAGCGAGGCGCGGGAGCTTTCCGAGGCCGACATGCTCGAGGCCGTCATGGTCGGCCATCGCGGCTTCCAACCGGTCATCGACGCCATCATCTCGCTCGCCGAGGTGGCGGCGAAGGCGCCTTGGGACGTCCCCGTGGTCGAGCACGGCGAGCTGCCCGACCGCGTGCGTGCGCTCGTCGCCGACGACGTCAAGGCGGCCTACCGCGAGCCCGAGAAGGTCGCGCGTCAGGAAAAGATCGCCGCGGCCAAGGCCAAGGCGCACGCCGAGCTCGACGGCGAGGACGGGGCCCTCGCGCGCCCGGTCACCGACATCTTGAAGGGCCTCGAGAGCGACATCGTCCGCGGCGAGATCCTCGAGACGGGCCAGCGCATCGACGGTCGCGACACCGAGACCGTGCGTCCGATCCTCTCCGAGGTCGGCGTCCTGCCGCGCGTCCACGGCAGCGCCATCTTCACCCGCGGCGAGACCCAGGCGGTCGTGGTGGCGACCCTCGGCACCGGCCAGGACGAGCAGATGGTCGACGCGCTCGAGGGCGAATACCGCGAGCGCTTCCTCCTGCACTACAACTTCCCCCCCTACTCGGTGGGCGAGACCGGCCGCGTCGGCACCCCGGGCCGCCGCGAGGTCGGTCACGGCAAGCTGGCCTGGCGCGCGACCAAGCCGCTGTTGCCGCCGAAGGAGGAGTTCCCCTACACCGTCCGGGTCGTCTCGGAGATCACCGAGTCCAACGGCTCGTCGTCGATGGCGACGGTGTGCGGCACCTCGCTCGCGCTGATGGACGCCGGCGTGCCGATGCCGCGGCCGGTGGCCGGTATCGCCATGGGCCTGATCAAGGAGGAGGATCGCTTCGCGGTGCTCTCCGATATCCTCGGCGACGAGGACCATCTGGGCGACATGGACTTCAAGGTCGCCGGCACCACCGACGGTGTCACCTCGCTGCAGATGGACATCAAGATCGCGGGCATCACCGAGGAGATCATGCGGGTGGCGCTCGATCAGGCGCGCGCCGGCCGGCTCCACATCCTCGAGGAGATGGGCCGCGCGCTGATCGAGGCCCGGCCGGAGCTGCGCGAATCGGTGCCGCGGGTGACCACGATCAAGATCCCCCAGGACAAGATCGGCGCGGTCATCGGCCCGGGCGGCAAGGTCATCCGCGAGATCACCGAGACCACCGGCACCAAGATCGACATCGGCGAAGACGGCACCATCAAGGTGGCGGCCACCGACGGCGATGCCTCCAAGCGGGCGATCGCCTGGATCGAGGGCCTCACCGCGACGCCGGAGGTGGGTCGCATCTACGAGGGCACGGTGGCGCGCGTCGTCGATTTCGGCGCCTTCGTCAACTTCCTCGGCAACCACGACGGTCTCTGCCACATTTCGGAGCTTTCGGACGAGCGCGTCGGCAAGGTCACCGACGTCCTCAACGAGGGTGACAAGGTGAAGGTGAAGGTTCTGGCCGTGGACGACCGCGGCAAGGTCAAGCTCAGCCGCCGCGCCGTCGATCAGGAGAGCGGCGAGGAGCTCGAGGTGAAGCCCAAAGGTGCCGCCGCCGGTGACGGCGAGACCGACGGCGGCGGTCGCCGGCGGCGGCGCGCGGGTTGAGGACACCCGCGCCGTCGTCTCGTTGCAAGAAGGGAGAGCTGGCATGACTCTCGTCAAAGCGCTCCGCGTTTCCGGGGCCGACGTTCTGCCCCTGTTCGAAGGCGGTAAGGGCGTGGCCGTCACCAACGGGGTCAGCGCCGGGGCCTGGGCGGCCACCGGCGGCGTCGGCACCTTCTCGGGGGTCAACGCCGATTTCATCGATGAGCTCGGTCGCTGCGTCCCCTTGATCTACCGCGGGCGCACCCGCGGGGACCGTCACGACGAGTTGATGGAGCACTCGATCCGGGGCGGCGTCAGCCAGGCCAAGATCGCGCACGACATGAGTGCCGGCCAGGGCCGCGTCCACATGAACGTGCTGTGGGAGATGGCCGGCTGCGAGCGCGTGCTCCACGGCGTGCTCGAGCAGGCGAGAGGGCTGGTCCACGGCATCACCTGCGGTGCCGGGATGCCCTATCGGCTCTCGGAGATCGCCGCCCAGTACGGCGTGCACTATCACCCCATCGTGTCGTCGGGACGCGCCTTCCGGGCGCTGTGGAAGCGGGCCTACCATCGCTTCTCGGACTGGCTGGGCTCGGTGGTCTACGAGGATCCCTGGCTCGCCGGCGGCCACAACGGCCTCTCCAACAACGAGGATCCGACCGTCGCCCAGGATCCCTACCCGCGCGTCGCCGAGCTGCGCCAGACGATGCGCAAGGTCGGGCTCGACGAGACGCCGATCGTCATGGCCGGCGGGGTCTGGTGGCTGCGGGACTGGTCCGACTGGATCGACAATCCGGAACTCGGCCCGATCGCCTTTCAGTTCGGCACCCGGCCGCTGTTGACCCAGGAGAGCCCGATCCCGGAGGTCTGGAAGCAGCGCCTGTTGGAGCTCGAGCCCGGCGACGTGCTGTTGCAGCGCTTCAGCCCGACCGGGTTCTACTCCTCGGCGGTCAACAACGCGTTCATGCAGGAGTTGATCGGGCGCAGCGAACGTCAAGCACCGTATCGCGAGGCGGCGGAGGGCGAGTTCACCGCGGCCCTGACGCTCAACGCCCGCGGCAAGCAGGTCTATCTCACCGCCGCGGACGCCGTCCGCGTCGAGGATTGGCGGGCACAGGGTTTCACCACCCCGATGCGGACCCCCGACGAAACCTTGGTCTTCGTCACGCCGACCGCCGCGCGCCAGATCAAGCGCGATCAGGCCGACTGCATGGGCTGCCTGTCGCAGTGCCGCTTCTCGAATTGGGCCACCAACGAGACCAATACGACCGGTCATCTTCCCGATCCGCGCTCGTTCTGCATCCAGAAAACCTTGCAGGACATCAGTCACGGCGGCGACATCGAGCACAATTTGATGTTCGCCGGGCACAATGTCTTCAAGTTCCGGCAGGATCCGTTTTATGCGAACGGCTTCGTGCCGACGGTGCGGCAATTGGTACAACGGATCCGCGCCGGGGATTGAGATTGACACGCTGCACAATCGGCACCAATCTCGTGCTGTTTACGTAAAGCGGACGTGAGTGATCAGAGTGGGAACGGGCACGTACAGCGAGGCGATCGACCACCTCAAGGATGCGGGGTTGCGGCCGACCCGGCAACGTCTTGCGCTGGCGCGCCTCCTGTTCGCCGAGGGTCACCGCCACATCTCCGCAGAAGAGCTGTTCCAGGAGGCCCGCAACGCCGACATCCAGGTGTCGCTGGCGACCATCTACAACACGCTGCACCAGTTCACCCACGCCGGCCTGCTGCGTGAGGTGCCGGTCGACAGCGGCCAGTCCTACTTCGACACCAACGTCGACCATCACCACCACTTCTTCGTGGCGGAAACCGGCGAGATGATGGACATCGACACCGACGCCATCCACCTCGAGGCGGCGCCGCCGCCCGACGGGTACGCGGTCGAGCGCGTCGACGTCGTGGTCCGCCTGCGCAAGCTCGGCTGAGCGCCCGGCCGCTCACGGCTGGCAGCGGAATTCGGATGGATCACACGCCTTCGCCCGAGCCGGCGCGCATCGGTCCCAACGCGTTGATCCGCACGGCCGAGGCGCTGACCGCGCGTCTCGGCGAGCCGACTTGCCGGCGCGTCTTCGCCGCGGCCGGCCTGGACGCCTATGTGACGACGCCGCCGACGGCGATGGTGCCGGAGAGCGAGGTCGTGGCCTTGCACCGGGCCGTGCGCGCGACGCTCGACGGGCCGACGGCCGATGCGGTCATGCACGACGCCGGGGTGCGTACCGCCCGCTACCTCCTGGCCCATCGCATTCCGAGGCCGGCACAGCGGCTTCTGCGGGCGCTGCCCGCGCGCCTCGCCGCCCGCCTGCTGCTGCAGCTGGTCGCGCGCCACGCCTGGACCTTCGCGGGCTCCGCCGAGCTCGAGATCGTCCCCGGCAAGCCCGCGCGCGTGATCTTCCACGGCTCGCCGCTGGCGCGGGTGGAGGCGGCCGACCGCCCGGTCTGCGCGTTCTACGTCGCCACCTTCGAGACGCTCTTTCGTGCCCTCGTCGATGCCGGCACCGTCGGCCGCGAAACCGTCTGTGCGGCGACGGGGGCCGAGGCCTGCACGCTCGAGCTCAGCTGGTAGGCGAGCCGTCCACCCCCCAGAGTCGCGCCCGCGCCAGCCAGCCCCGGCGGCCGTCGACCTCGACGAAGCACCACGCCGCGTCCGCCTCGCAGCGCAACAGCTGCGCCACGACGCCGGGGGCGAGCCGGGCCATCGCCGGCGCCTCCGCCGCGGCGCCGCGACGAAGCACGGCCGCCTCACCCCGCACCATCACGGTGCGCCGGCCCGACAGCAAGCTGGCGTGCATCCATCCGCGCCCGCCCTCGAAGTCGACGACCTCGCGCCAATTGCCGAATTCGCCCACGACCTGTAGGGGCAGGCCGCGTCGGCGGTAGACGGCGACGACGTCGTAGCTGCGCCGCGGACCGAGCCTGAGGTTGGCGACATCGGCCGCGAGTGAGAGAAAGCGGGGTATCGGCAGGCCGGTGACCTCGCCCACCTCGGCGCGCGCCGGCGCACTCGCCAGCACCAGCACCAGCACCAACGTCGAGACGACCCGCGCCGCGAGAACCACCACCGCTCACCCCGCCGGATGCGGCCCCGTCGTGCCGCGAAAGCGCGCGCCGCGCAAGGCCGGCTGCTTGGCCGCCATCCGCTAGTCTGCTACCGCATCGCTCTAGGATGCGGCCGCGAACAGGAGCTACCGCCCGATGTCTCGATCCCGCCCGTTCGTCGTGGTCACCCGTCGGCTGCCCGAGGCCATCGAGACCCGCATGATGGAGCTCTTCGACACCCGCCTCAATTCCGCCGACGAGGCCATGTCGAAGGCCGACCTCATCGAAGCGGTGAAGGTCGCCAACGTGCTGGTGCCGACGGTCACCGACCGCATCGACGCCGCCGTCCTGGCGCACGCCAGCCCCGATCTGCGGCTCATCGCCAATTACGGCACCGGCGTCGACAACATCGACGTCGACGCCGCCTACAAGCGCGGTATCACGGTCACGAACACGCCGGGCGTGCTGACCGAGGACACCGCCGACATGACGATGGCGCTGATCTTGGCGGTGGCGCGGCGGCTGACCGAGGGCGAGCGGCTGGCACGGTCGGGCGATTGGGGCGGCTGGACGCCGACGTCGATGCTCGGCCACCGCATCCACGGCAAGCGCCTCGGCATCCTCGGCATGGGCCGGATCGGCACCGCGGTGGCGCGACGCGCCCGCGGCTTCGGCCTCGCCGTGCATTACCACAACCGCAACCGCGTTCACGATACGCTCGAGCGCGAGCTCGAGGCGACCTTTTGGGACAGCCTCGATCAGATGCTGGCGCGCATGGACATCGTCTCCATCAACTGCCCGCACACGCCGGCGACCTACCACCTGCTCTCCGCCCGCCGGCTCAAGCTGATGCGCCCGCACGCCTATCTGGTGAACACCTCGCGCGGCGAGGTCGTCGACGAGCTGGCGCTGACCCGCATGCTGCGCGACCGCGAACTCGGCGGCGCCGGCCTCGACGTCTTCGAGCACGAGCCGGCGATCAACCCGAAGCTGCGCGATCTGCCCAACGTCGTGCTGCTGCCGCACATGGGCAGCGCCACGCTCGAGGGCCGCGTCGACATGGGCGAAAAGGTGTTGATCAACATCAAGACCTTCACCGACGGCCACCGCCCGCCCGACCGGGTGCTGCCGGCGCAGGTCTGAGCCGGGCGCTCCGGCGTCAGCGGCGCTCGCCGCCCGGCTTCAGCGCTCGCCGACGGCGGCGAGCTTCGGCGGCGAGTCGACCAGGTCGCCGATCGGCGCGTTGGGATCCACACTGGCGGCGCGCTCCAACAGACGGGCGAGCTCGTGGACGCGGATCTGCCACGCCGCATCGCCGGGTTCGGCCGCCCGCAGCACGGCGCTGGCGGCGAGGATCAGCTGTCGCGCGCGAACCTCGTCGGTCGGCTCGTTTGCGGACATCAAGGACTCCGAGTTGCGCCGCCGAACGAGGGAATGACCCAATTCGAACTTTCACTACGTGTATCCGTGTGCGCTCTAAACGCAAGAGTTGACGTTGCCTCGAAAGCGCGGCCGTGGCCCGCGCGCCACGCGGGTCAGTCCGCCGCTTCCGGCAACGGCGCCCCCGACACCGGCCGCGCCGCGTCGCCCCGACGCCAGGCCCGCAAGTGCACCGGCAGGTAGAGCAGGCACGGCGTCACCACCAGCGTGAGCACCGTCGCGAAGGTGAGGCCGCCCGCCACCGCGCTCGCCAGCTGCGACCACCAGTCCATCGACGGCCCGCCCACGGTGATGTCGCGGGTGAAGAGGTCGACGTTGACCCGCAGCGCCATCGGCATCAGCCCGAGCACCGTCGTGATCGTCGTCAACAGCACCGGCCGCAGGCGCTGCGCGCAGGTGCGCCGGACGGCGTCGCGCGGCTCGAGGCCGTGGCGGCGCAGCTCGTTGTAGGTGTCGATCAGCACGATGTTGTTGTTCACGACGATGCCGGCGAGCGCGATCACGCCGACGCCGCTCATGATGATGCCGAAAGGCTGGCCGGTCAGCAGCAACCCCAGCAGCACGCCGACCGTCGAGAACACCACGGCGGAGAGGATCAGCGCCGACTGGTAGAAGCTGTTGAACTGCGTCACCAGGATCATCGCGATCAAGAACAGGGCGACGCCGAAGGCCTTGCCGAGGAAGGCCTGCGCCGCCTTTTGCTCCTCGTCCTCACCCTTGAAGGTGAAGGAGATCCCGGCGGGCCAGACCTCGGCGTCGAGCCAGGCGCGGAGTTCGCGGACCTTGTCGTCGGCGAGCACGCCCGGCCCCACGTCGGCGGCGACGGTGAAGACGCGCTTGCCGTCGACGCGCTCGATCTCGCTCACCTTCGGCACCGGCCGACGCTCGACGAAGTTGGCGAGCGGTACCGCCCCGCGCTCGGTCGGCAGGCGCAGCGCGTCGAGGCGACCCAGCCCGCGATCGGTCGTCGGGTAGCGGGCGCGGATGTCGATCTCCTCGTCGGCGTCGTCGGGGCGATAGGTGCCGACCTTGACGCCGTTGGTGACCAGCTGGACGAGCGGGCCGACGGTGGCGACGTCGGCGCCGTAGCGGCTGGCCTGGGTGCGGTCGACGTCGATCTCCCACTCGATCCCCGGTACCGGCCGCGAGTCCGAAATGTTCACCAGGCCGTCGAGCCGCTCGAAGCGGGCGCGCACCCGCTCGGTGACCTCGGCCAGCATCGCCGGGCGCGCGGCCGCCACTTCGACGGTCACCGGCTTGCCGGTGGGTGGCCCCTGCTCCTCCTCGCGGACCTCGATCGCGACCCCGGCGAGATCGGCCGTGCGGTCCTCGATCTCGGCCATGATCGCCCGCGCCGGGCGCCGCTCGCGCCAGTGCTCGAATTCGAGCAGGATCAGGCCGACGGTGTCCTCGTCGACGTCCTCGCCGGTGAAGCGGACCTTGGTGTTGGTGTAGAAGGCGCGCACGCCGTCGACGTCGAGGATGCGGTCCTCGACTTCGCGGACGAGGCCGTCGCGCTCGAAGACCGAGAGATCGCCGCGGGCATGGACCAGCACCTGGGCGCGTTCCGGCTCGACCTCGGGAAAGAACTCGATGCCGCGGCCGAAGGCGCCGTAGGCGGCGTAGACCGCGACCGCGATCGCGAGCGCGGCGACCAGGACCTTGACCGGATGGGCGAGCGCGCGATCGAGCCCCGCGAGATAGAGCCGCGTCAAACCGTGCGTCCGCCGCATCAGATCGACGCGCTCGTCGCCCATCAGCGCCAGCTCGCCGCCGGGGCGGCGGGGCGTGCCGCCGATCATCGCACCGATGTTGGGCACGAACACCAGCGCCATGAACAGCGACGCGGTCAGCGTCGCCAACAGCGTGAGCGGCAGGTAGCGCATGAACTCGCCGACGATGCCGGGCCAGAACACCAGCGGGAAGAAGGCCGCCAGCGTGGTCGCCGTCGCCGCGGTGATCGGCCAGGCCATGCGCTCGGCGGCCTCGCGATAGGCGTCGCGGCGGGCACGCCCCTCGGCCATCCGCCGGTCGGCGAGTTCGGTCACGACGATGGCGCCGTCCACCAGCATGCCGACGGCGAGGATCAGGCCGAACAGGACGACCATGTTGACGGTCAGCCCGCCGACGGCGAGGGCGAGGATGGCGGTGAGAAACGCCCCGGGCACCGCGAAGCCGACCAACAACGCCGAGCGGAAACCGAGGGCGGCCACCACGACGATCATCACCAGCACCACCGCCGACAGCACGCTGTTCTGCAGATCCTGCAGCATCGAGCGGATGTTGTCGGAGGTGTCCTGGATGAAGCCGACCTCGAGCCCGGCCGGAAACTGCGGTTCCGCCGCCTCGACGACGGCGCGCACGGCGGCGACGGTGTCGAGGATGTTGGTCCCGAGGCGCTTGGAGACCTCGAGCGCGAGCGCCGGCTGGCCGTTCACCCGCGCGAAACTCTCGGGATCCTTGAAGCCGCGGCGCACGGTGGCGACGTCGGCGAGCGTCACCACGGTGTCGCCCACCGCCTTCACCGGCATGGCGTAGATGTCGGCGACGCTGTCGAACAGCCCGGGCACCTTGATGGCGAAACGACCCTGACCGGTGTCGAGGGTGCCGGCGGCGACGAGCTGGTTGTTGCGGCTGACCGATTCGATGATCTCGTTCGCGCGCAGATCGAAGGCCTCGATCTTCTGCGGGTCGATGACGACTTCGACGACCTCCTCGCGCTTGCCGGCGATCTCGACCGCGAGCACCTGCGGCACGCCCTCGACGGCGTCTTCCAGCTCCTCGGCGACGCGCACCAGCGTGCGCTCCGGCAGGTCGCCCGAGAGCGTGACCACCAGCACCGGAAACAGTGCCAGATTGACCTCTTCGACGATCGGCTCGTCGGTTTCCTGCGGCAGCTCGGCCTTGGCGATGTCGACCTGGGCGCGGACGTCGGCCAGGGCGGCGTCGATGTCGACGCCGGCCTCGAACTCGAGCGCCACCGAAGCCCGGCCCTCGCCCGCGGTCGAGCGCATCTCCTTGACGCCCTCGAGCCCCCTGAGCTCGGTCTCCATCGGCCGCACGAGCAGGCGCTCGGCGTCCTCCGGCGAGATGCCGTCGTGGGTCATCGAGACGTAGAGGACGGGGATCTGAACGTCCGGGTCCGATTCCTTGGGGATGGCGACGTAGGCGATCGCCCCCGCGACCAGGATCAGCACCAGCGCCACGAAGACCGTGCGCGAACGCCGAAAGCTCGCCTCGATCAGGCTGTTCATGCGCCGCTCTCCGCCACGACATCGGCGTCGGGCGGGACCGCGCTCGGCGCCACCCGCTCACCGGCGTGGACGAAGCCCTGGCCGACGACGATGAGCCGGCAGCGCTCGGGCAGACCCGCCAGCCAGACCGCTTCGGCGTCGGCGCGGACGAGCTCGACCGGCACGAAGCGCACGACGTCGTCGCCGTCCACGGTCATGACGCCGAGGCGGTGGTCCGCGTTCAGGGTCAACAGCGACGCCGAGACCCGGTGCGCCATGATCTCCGCGAAGCGCAGCCGGAGCGTCGCGCTCATGCCGGCGGGGATGCGGCCGTGCGGGTTGGGGACGGTGGCCTCGATGCGGAAGGTGCGGGTGGCCTCCTCGGCCACGCTGTCGATGTAGCTGAGCCGACCCTGATGGCGCTGCCCGTCGGCGAGCTCGACGGCGACCGGCATGCCGAGCTCGACCCGCCGGCGATCGGTCTCGACGATCTCGCCGGTGGCGAGGAACGGATCGACCTGGATGAGATGGCCGAGCGCCTCGCCGTCGTCGACGTAATCGCCGACCTCGACCATGCGGTCGGCCAGAATACCGTCGAAGGGGGCTTCGACGGTGGTGTTGTCGAGCACCACCTCGCGCGCGCGCAACTCGGCGCGTGCGGCGGAGAGCGCGGCGGCGGCGCCGGCGACGTTGGTCTCGGCCTGAAAGCCGCGCTCGCCCAGCTGGCTCGCCGCGCGGTATTCGAGCTCGCGCTGGGCGACGAGCGCCTCGGCCTGGGCCACCATCGCCTCGCGTTCGCGGCGGTCGAGGCGAAGGATGACGTCACCGGCGGCGACGTGCGCCCCCTTCTCCGCCACGACCTCCTCCACCCGACCGTTGGTCTCGGCCCGAACGACGACCTCGCGCTCGGGCTCGCTGCGGCCGTAGACGACGATCTCGCTCGCGATCGGCCGGGCTTCGCTGACCGCGACGCGCACCCGCGGCAGCGCGCGCTCGCGGCTCTCGGCCGCCGCCGCGGCCGGCGTCGGGGTGGCGGCGGGCGCCTCGCCGAACAGTTGGCGGACGGCCGGCTGACCGGAGGCCAACCAGGCCACGAGCGCCAGCGCGAGGCCCGCGGCCAGGAGCAGCGAACGCTTCATCTCAATCTCCGGAAACGGCGAGCGCGCCGCCGGCCTGCGGGCGACCGCTCGCGCCGGTCACCGCCACCTCGTCGAGCAGCGTTTCCCGGTGCCGTTCGAGATAGTCCAGCGCCGCCGCGACCACCGTGCGGCCGTAGCCGAGCGCGAAGCGTTGCCCGGCGGTGAGTTGATCGTGGGTGCGGGCGTGGTGCTCGAGGTCGGCCGCGAGGCCGTCACGGAAACGCCCGATCATGCTGTCGAGCACGCTCGCCAGCCGCTCGGCCGGCAAGAGATGCGCGAAATACATCAAGACGAGGAACTCCGAGCGCACCACGTGGCGTGGTTCCTCGCCGGCGAGCGCGCTCTCCAGCAGGTCGCGGCCCGTGGCGGTGATGCCGTAGACCCGCTTGGCGGGACGGCCCTCCTGGGCGACCTCGCGGCCGGTGACGTGGCCCGTGCGCTCGAGCTCGGCGAGCGCCGGGTAGATCGAGCCGTAGCCGGCCCGAAAGAAGTGGTGAAAACTCTCCTCGACCGTCTTCTTGATCTCGTAGCCGGACCGCTCGCCCATCGAGAGCACGCCCAGGCACAGGGTCTTCACGTCCATCGCTGCGATCCGCCTTCGCCGATACGTCGATATATCGACTCGATACAGGACGGCAACGGCGAGTTGCGTCGCCGATACCTAAGGCGCAAACGGCGACGCCGTGGTGGGTGGGTTGCGCGACCGCGCGGCGGCCTTATCCTTGAGGCAATCAAGGGAGGTGCACCATGCGCATGCCTACCGTCGATTCGGCGCTCGTCGACCGCCGCGACGCCATCGCGGCCGATCTCTCCCGACTCTGCGCCGCGCCCGAGGCCGTCATCACCGACGCCGACGAGATCCGGGCCTACGAGTCCGACGGGCTCGCCGCCTACCGCCAGGTCCCCCTCGCCGTGGTCCTGCCGCGCACGACCGAGGAGGTCGCGGCGGTGATGCGCTATTGCCACGCCCACGGCGTGCCCGTGCTCGGTCGCGGCGCGGGCACCTCGCTCGCCGGCAGCGCCATGCCCACCGCCGACGGCATCGTCCTCGGGCTGATGAAGCTGAACCAGGTGCTCGACGTCGATTTCGACGACCGCACCGCCACGGTGCAGGCCGGCGTCACCAACATCGCGGTGAGCCAAGCCTGCGAGCACGAGGAGTTCTTCTACGCCCCGGACCCGTCGTCGCAACTGGCCTGCTCGATCGGCGGCAACGTCGCCAACAACGCCGGCGGCGCGCATTGCCTGCGTTACGGCGTCACCACCAACAACCTCTTGGGCGTGAAGATGGTGACGGCCGAGGGCGAGATCGTCGAACTCGGCGGCACGCACCTCGACGCCGCCGGGCTCGACCTTTTGGGTCTGGTCTGTGGCTCGGAGGGCCAGCTCGGCATCCTCACCGAGGTCACCGTCCGCATCCTCAAGGCGCCCGCCGGGGCGCGCCCGATGCTCCTGGGCTTCGCCAGCAACGAGCAGGCCGGCGCCTGCGTCGCCGCCATCATCGCCTCGGGTATCGTGCCCGTGGCGCTCGAGTTCATGGACAAACCCGCGATCCACGCCGTCGAGGCCTTCGTCGGCGCGGGCTATCCGCTCGACGTCGAGGCGGTGTTGATCTGCGAGGTCGAGGGCACCGACGACGAGATCGACACCCTCCTCGAGCGGATCGCGCGGATCGCCGACGATTTCGCGCCGAGCTACCGCCGCATCGCGGCGGACGAGGACCAGGCCGCGGCCATCTGGAAGGGCCGCAAGTCGGCCTTCGGCGCCGTCGGCCGCATCTGCCCCGACTACATCTGCATCGACGGCACCATCCCGACCTCGAAGCTGCCCGAGACGCTGGTGCGGATCGGCGCGTTCTCCGAGCAGTACGGCTTTCGGATCGCCAACATCTTCCACGCCGGCGACGGCAATCTGCACCCGCTGATCCTCTACGACGCCAACAATCCGGGCGAACTCGAACGGGCCGAGGCCTGCGCCGCCGACATCCTGCGGCTCTGCGTCGACGTCGAGGGTTGCCTCTCCGGCGAGCATGGCGTCGGAATCGAAAAGCGCGAGTTAATGGCCTATCAGTTCACGGCCGCCGAGCTCGAGCTGCAAAAGCGCGTCAAGCGCGCCTTCGATCCGAACTGGCGCCTCAACGTCGGCAAGGTCTTCCCGTTGGAGGACACGGACCGCGAGGCCGCCTGAAGATGGCGGTGATCGCCCCCACCGACGAGGCCGGCGTCGCCGCGGCGGTGCGCGCCGCCCATGCCGAGGATCGCGCGCTCGAGCTGGAGGGGGGCGGCAGCCGGCGGGGCTTCGGCCGGCCGCTGCAGACGGCCGACACGCTCAGCCTCGCCGGGCTCGCCGGCATCGAGTTCTACGAGCCCGGCGAGCTGGTCATCCGCGCCCGCGCCGGCACCCCGCTCGCCGAGCTGGAGGCGGCGCTCGCCGCCGCGGGCCAGATGCTGCCCTTCGAGCCGCCCGACTACCGCCGCCTGCTCGGCAACGACGGCGCCGTGCCGACCGTCGGGGGTCTGGTCGCCGCCAACCTGTCGGGGCCGGCGCGGATCGCCCGGGGCGCGCTCAGAGACAGCCTGATCGGCGTGCGCTTCGTCGACGGCGAAGGGGAGATCCAGCGCTCGGGCGGGCGCGTCATGAAGAACGTCACCGGGCTCGATCTGGTCAAGCTCAGCGCCGGCGCCCACGGCACGCTGGGCGTACTCACCGAGGTCACCTTCAAGGTCCTGCCGCGCCCGGAGGCACAGCTCACGCTGGCGGTACCGGGGCTCGATCCCGCCCGCGCCGGGGCCGCGATGACCGGAGCCCTCGCCACCCCGCTCGAGGTGGCGGCGGCGGCCCACCTGCCCGCCGCGCTCGCGGCGCGCTCGGCGGTGCCCGAGGTGGCCGGCGCGGGGACCGCGCTGACGCTGTTGCGGCTGGAGAGCTTCGCCGACTTCATCGGTGGCCGCGTCGCCCGCCTCGCCGAGCATCTCGGCGCCGACAGCGGCACGCTCCACCTCGAGACCGAGGCCAGCCGCGCGGTGTGGGGAGAAATCCGCGACGTCACCCTGTTGGCGGAGCCGCACGAGCGCGCGGTGTGGAAGATCTCGACCGCGCCCACCGCCGGGACCGCGCTGCTCGAGAGCCTGACCGACGAGCTCGACGGCGAGGGCTATCTGGACTGGAGCGGCGGGCTCGTCTGGCTGGCGGTGCCGCCCCACCAGGACGATGCCGGATCGGCGACCGTCCGCGAGGCGCTCGCGGCGCTCGGCGGCCACGCCACGCTGGTGCGCGCGCCGGCGACGCTGCGCGCCGCCATCGACGTCTTCGAACCGCCGACCCGGCAAGTCGCGGCGTTGACCCGGCGGGTCAAGGACGCCTTCGATCCCAAGCGCATCCTCAACCCTGGACGCATGTACGCCGGCGTGTGAGCCCGCCGGTCGACGGGAAGGACACCATGACGGCACCACTGGACAAGCGGGCGTGGCTGGACCTGCTCGATCCGGAAGAGGCCGAGAAGAGCGTGGTCATCACCGACCCGCATCTGCCCGACAATCCCATCATCTTCGTCAGCGACGAGTTCGAGCAGCAGACCGGCTATTCGAGCGCCGAGGCGGTCGGGCACAACTGCCGCATGCTGCAGGGCCAGGGTACCGACCCCGACGCCACCCGCGCGATCCGCTACGCGCTGTTGGCCGAGACCAGCTTCGTCATCGACATCCTGAACTATCGCAAGGACGGCACGCCGTTTCTCAACCGGCTGCGCATCCGCCCGATCTTCGACGAGACCGGTGCGCTGCGCTACTTCGTCGGCGCCCAGAACCCGCTCTGAGCCGGCGCCGACGTCCGCGGGAGGGTCCGCAGGAGGCGGGGCCCGGCCCGTCGCTTCGGCCATCGCCGGGGCGGACGGCCGAAGCGACGGTCGCAACGACCGGGCGTCGGCGGTCAGGCGCCGCGGGCGGCGATCTGATCGGCCTTGGCGACCAGGGTCTCGGCCTGGCGGATCGAGGCGATGTCCAAGAGCTTGCCGTCGAGGCTCACCGCCCCCTTGCCCTCGCGCGCGGCCCCTTCCATCGCGGCCAGCACGCGGCGGGCCTTCTCGACCTCCTTCTCCGGCGGGCTGAAGAGCTCGTTGGCGAGCTCGACCTGGCTCGGGTGGATCGCCCACTTGCCCTCGCAGCCGAGCACCGCGGAGCGGTTGCCCTGGGCGCGGTAGCCGTCGGGGTCCTTGAAGTCGCCGAACGGGCCGTCGATCGGGCGCAGCCCGGCGGCGCGGGCGGCCACCACCATGCGTGCGATGGCGTAGTGCCACATGTCGCCCCAATGGAAGGCGCGCTCGCCGCCGCCCTCGGGGGTGTCGGTCAAGACGCCGTAATAGGGGTTGGGGCCGCCGATGTTGGTGGTGCGCGCCCGGGTCGAGGCGGCGTAGTCGGCGACGCCGAAATGCAGGCTCTCGTTGCGTTTGCTGGCGCGGGCGATGTCGTCGACGTTGGCCATGCCGAGCGCGGTCTCGATGATGTGCTCGAAGCCGACGCGCTTGGTGCGGCCCATCGCGTTCTCGACCTGCGTGACCAGCATGTCGACGGCGTAGACGTCGGCGGCGGTGCCGACCTTGGGGAACATGATGAGGTCGAGGCGGTCGCCGCCCTGCTCGATGACGTCGACGACGTCGCGATACATGTAGTGGGTGTCGAGGCCGTTGACCCGCACCGAGACGGTCTTGGTGCCCCAGTCGATGTCGCGCAGCG
>CAZCVH010000002.1:38214-42766 GCA_964502115.1 uncultured Geminicoccaceae bacterium | reverse complement strand
CCGTCGCGGGTGTCGAACGGCCCGGCCAGCAGCACCAGCGCGCCCGCGGGCGCGCCCCGCGTCGCCGCGAGCGCCGCCCCGGCGACGGTCGCCGCCACCGACTGCGACAGCCCGACGACGACGGCCCCGGGCCCGGCCTCGACGACCGCCCGCTCGACCGCCGCGATCTGGTCGGCGAGGCCGAACGTCCCGGCCGCCTGCGGCACCAGCCGGGCGTCCTTCCAGTCCAGCGCGAGGACGGGGCGGTGGCGCAGCATGGTCGCGATCAAGGGACTGGTGATGCCGGAGGCGTAGCCCGAACACGGCGGCACCAGCACCACCGGCGCGCCGCCGCCACGCGGGCCGCGAAAGCGCCACAGCGTCGCGAACGGGCCGAGATCCCGCGCGCTGGTGTCGAACGGCCCGGCGATGTCACCGCGCACGAACGCTCCGAGGTCGGTCTCGATCGGCTCGCCGGCGCGGGCCAGCCGCCGCGCCAGGTCCTCGCCCGCCATCTGCAACGGCGCGATCAGCTGGGCCGGGCGCGCCGCCCAGGCCGCGGCCTCGACGAACGGGGACCAGAACCCGCGCTGCCACTCGTACCAAGGATAGAACACCGCGACTCCTCCACCCGCCGATCGTGCTTTCATCTTCGTTGAATGTGTCGAGCCCCGCTGACAACCCCGCTGCGCTCAAGCGGCGACGAGCGCCTGTCGCACGGCGTCGATCGCGTCGTCCGCGGCGGCGGCGTTCGGACCCCCGCCCTGGGCGAAATCGGCCCGCCCGCCACCGCCCTTGCCGCCGAGGGCGGCGACGCCCCGCTTGACCAGCTCGACGGCGTCGAAGCGGCCGCTGAGATCGGCGGTGACGGCGACGACGATCGCGGCCTTGCCCTCGTGGGCGCTCACCAGCACCGTGACGCCCGAGCCGAGCTCCTTTTTGAGCCCGTCGGCGATGCCGCGGAGCTCCTTGGCGGGCACGCCGTCGAGGGTGCGCGCCGCCAGCTTCACGCCCGCCACCTCCTCGACGGTCTCCGCGCCGGCGCCGGCGCCGCTGGCGAGCTTGGTGCGCAGCTCCTGGAGCTGGCGCTCGAGCTTGCGGCGCTCCTCCAAGAGCTGCTCGATGCGCTGCGGCACCTCCTTCGGCGACACCCGGAGCGCCTCGGCGGCCCGCGCGAGCGTCGCCTCCTCGTCCTCGTAGGCCCCGAGCGCCGCCGCGCCGGTGAGCGCCTCGACGCGGCGGACGCCGGCGGCGACCGCGCTGTCGCCGGCGAGCTTGAAGACGCCGAGGTCGCCGGTGCGGTGGGCGTGGGTGCCGCCGCACAGCTCCATCGAGTAGACGTCGCCGGCGACGGTCCGCCCCATCGACACGACGCGGACCTCGTCGCCGTATTTCTCGCCGAACAGCGCCATCGCGCCGGCGGCGAGAGCGTCCTCGACGTTCATGACGCGGGTGTGGGTCGGCGCGTTCTGACGGACGAACGCGTTGACCTCGCGCTCGATCGTCTCGAGTTCCGCCGCGCCCAGCGGCTTGGGGTGGCTGAAGTCGAAGCGCAGCCGGTCCGGCGCCACCAGCGAGCCCCGCTGCGCGACATGGGGGCCGAGATGACCTCTGAGGGCGGCGTGCAGCAGATGCGTCGCCGAATGGGCGCGGCGCAGGCCGTCGCGGCGCTCGGCGTCGACCTGCATCTCGACCGCCCCGCCGACGACGAGATGGCCCGCCTCGACGCGACCGATGTGGAGCCAGAGATCGCCCAGGACCTTTTGGGTGTCCTCGACCCGAAAGCGGCCGTGGGGCGCGACGACGATGCCGGTGTCGCCCTGTTGGCCGCCGGCCTCGGCGTAGAAGGGGGTCTGGTTGGCGACGAGCGTGGCGCGCTCGCCCTCGGCGACGCGCTCGGTGCGCCCGCCGTCGACGACCAGCGCCTGGACGACGCCCTCGGCGCGCACGGTCTCGTAGCCCAGAAACTCGCTGGCGCCGAGCTCGTCCCTGAGATCGAACCAGATCGACTCCAGCGCGGCCTCGCCCGAGCCCTTCCAGCTCGCCCGCGCCTGGGCGCGCTGCTGCTCCATGGCGGCGTCGAAGCCCGCCATGTCGACGCCGATGCCCTTGGCTCTGAGCGCGTCCTGGGTGAGGTCCAAGGGAAAGCCGTAAGTGTCGTAGAGCTTGAAGGCGACGTCGCCCGCGAGCGTGTCGCCCGCCCCCATGCCTTCGGTGTGGTCGTCCAACAGGCGCAGGCCGCGCTCGAGGGTGCGGCGGAAGTTGGTCTCCTCGAGCTCCAGGACCTCGCGCACCATCGCCTCGGCGCGCACGAGCTCGGGATAGGCTTGGCCCATCTCGCTCGTGAGCGTCGCCACCATGCGGTGCATCAAGGGCTCGCGCGCGCCCAGAAGATGGGCGTGGCGCATGCCGCGACGCATGATGCGCCTGAGGACGTAGCCGCGGCCCTCGGGCGAGGGCATGACGCCGTCGGCGATCAGAAAGGACGCCGCGCGCAGATGGTCGGCGATCACCTTGTGCGACGGCAGCTCGCCGCCGCGCGCGGGCGCGCCGGTGAGCTCCTCGCTGGCCTCGATCAGCCGCCGGAAGAGGTCGATCTCGTAATTGTCGTGGCGGCCCTGCAGCACCGCGGCGATGCGCTCGAGCCCCATGCCGGTGTCGATCGACGGCCGCGGCAGGTCGCGGCGGTCCGTCGCCGTCACCTGCTCGTACTGCATGAAGACGAGGTTCCAGATCTCGATGAAGCGGTCGCCGTCCTCGTCGGCGCTGCCGGGCGGTCCGCCCGCCACCTCGGGGCCGTGGTCGAAGAAGATCTCGGAGCACGGCCCGCACGGGCCGGTCTCGCCCATCGCCCAGAAGTTGTCGTCGCCGGCGATGCGCAGGATGCGGTCGTCCGGCAGGCCGGCGACCTTCTTCCAGAGATCGAAGGCGACATCGTCGTCGATATACACGGTGACCAGCAGACGCTCCGGCGGCAGCCCGTACTCCTCCGTGACCAGCCGCCAAGCCAGATCGATCGCCCGCTCCTTGAAGTAGTCACCGAAGGAGAAATTCCCCAGCATCTCGAAGAAGGTGTGATGCCGGGCGGTGTAGCCGACGTTGTCGAGGTCGTTGTGCTTGCCACCGGCGCGCACGCACTTCTGCGCGGTGACGGCGCGGTGATAGGGCCGGGTCTCGGCGCCGGTGAAGACGTTCTTGAACTGCACCATCCCGGCGTTGGTGAACAGGAGCGTCGGGTCGTTGTGCGGGACGAGCGGCGAGGACGGCACGATCTCGTGGTCCTCGCGGGCGAAGAAGTCGAGAAACGCGCTACGGATCGCGTTGACGCTGGCCATCGGCGACGGCGGCTCCGGCTGACTGCTCAGGTGTCCTCGGCGGCGTCGCCACCGAGATCGGTGAGATCGTCGGCGAGGATACCGGCTTTCTTGCGCAGGGCATCTTCGAGTTCGCGCGCGACCTCGGGGTTGTCCTTCAAGAAGGTCTTGGCGTTCTCGCGCCCCTGGCCGATCCGGCGGTCGCCGTAGGAGAACCAGCTCCCCGCCTTGTCGACCAGCCCGGCCTTGATTCCGAGGTCGATCAACTCGCCGGTCTTGGAGATACCCTCGCCATACATGATGTCGAACTCGACCTGTTTGAACGGTGGCGCCATCTTGTTCTTCACCACCTTGACACGGGTCTGATTACCGGTGATCTCGTCGCGATCCTTGACCGCGCCGATGCGCCGGACATCGATGCGGATACTCGCGTAGAACTTCAGCGCGTTGCCGCCGGTGGTGGTCTCCGGGCTGCCGAACATGACGCCGATCTTCGAGCGGATCTGGTTGGTGAAGATCACCATGCACTTCGAGCGGCTGATCGAGGAGGTGAGCTTTCTGAGCGCCTGGCTCATCAACCGCGCCTGCAGGCCCGGCAGGCTGTCGCCCATCTCGCCCTCGAGCTCGGCCTTGGGCACGAGCGCCGCGACGCTGTCGATGACGACGACGTCGAGCACGCCCGAGCGCACCAGGGTGTCGGCGATCTCGAGCGCCTGCTCGCCGGTGTCGGGCTGCGAGATCAACAGGTTGTCGGTGTCGACCCCGAGCTTTCGGGCGTAGCCCGGGTCGAGGGCGTGCTCGGCGTCGATGAAGGCGCAGGTGCCGCCGGCCTTCTGCGCCTCGGCGACGGCGTGCAGCGTCAGCGTCGTCTTGCCCGAGCTCTCCGGGCCGTAGATCTCGACCACCCGGCCGCGTGGCAGCCCGCCGATGCCGAGCGCGATGTCGAGCGCCAGCGAACCCGACGAGACCGATTCGATCTCGATCGCCTGTTCGCGCTGGCCCAGGCGCATGACCGAGCCCTTGCCGAAGGCGCGCTCGATCTGCCCGATGGCGGCGTCGAGGGCACGCTGTCGGTTCTCGGGACTGCGGGCGTTATCGGCCATGGACGAGGCTCGCACGGACGGTGGATCGAACGCGCCTTATACTGGTGCCGCGCCCGCGCACAAAGGCCCCGTGGCGAGAGCGCACCCCCGATACGGCCACGCCGGCGAGCCGATCGTCGACCGCCCGGGCCCTGCGCCGAGACGGCGGCCCCGGCC
>CAZCVH010000002.1:0-38114 GCA_964502115.1 uncultured Geminicoccaceae bacterium | reverse complement strand
CCTACTCCGTCCTCACCGGCAGCGGCCGGGCGTCGAAGCGGAGCTCCGGGCCCGCCGCCAGCTCGGACCACAGCGCGTCGAGCTCGGCGCCGACGCGCGTGAACCGGCCCAACGCCTCGAGCGCGGCGGGGAAGGGGGGCTTGGGGCGGGGGAAGGGCTGCACCGCCAAGGGCGCGTCGGGCTCGACCTCGAGCGCGGTGCGCACCGCCGTCACCGCGTCGTTGAAGCCGCCGATCTCGTCGACGAGCCCGTTCGCCACCGCCTGGCGGCCGAGCCAGACCCGGCCGCCGGCGACGCCCCGGACCTCGGCCACGTCCATGCCGCGCCCGCGCCCGACGCCTTCGAGGAACGCCTGATAGAGGTCCTCGACGAGGCTGTTGACCTTGGCGAGCTCGCGCTCGTCCCAGGCCTCGAAGACCGAGCCGAGCCCGGCGTTGGCGCCGCGCCTGGAGCGGTCGACGTCGATGCCGAGATCGTCGAGGAAGGCGCCGAGGGCGGGCTTGCCGAGGATGACGCCGATCGAGCCGGTGAGGGTGGTGGGGGCCGCCAGGATGCGGTCGGCGTCCATGGCGATCCAATAGCCGCCCGACGCCGCGACGTCGCCCATCGAGACGATGACCGGGATGCCGGCGTCCTTGGCGCGGCGCACGGCGGCGCCGACGGTCTCGGACGCCACCGCCGACCCGCCGGGCGAGCTCACCCGCAACAGCAGCGCGTCGACCTCGGCCTCGCGCGCGGCGTCGATCGCCGCGGCCACGGTGTCGCCCGCGATCTCCAGCTCGCCGAAAGGATCGTCGCTCTCGCCGCGGCGGATGGGACCGACGGCGTGCACGAAGCCGACCACCGGGGCGTCGTCGACGGCGGCGAAGGCGTCGCTCGCGAGATAGCCCGCGATCGGCAGGCGTTCGTCGGTGCCGGTGGCCTCCTCGGCGGTGTCCGCCAGCGTCGGGAAATGGGCGACGGCGTCGATCAGCCCGCGGGCGCGCGCAGCGCCGGCCAGGAGCGGTGCCCGGTCGATCGCACCGCGCACCGCCGCGGCGTCGAGGCCGCGGCCGCTGGCGACCCCGTCGACGAACTCGGCGAAGAGGCCGTCCAGAAGGGCCTCCGTCGCGGCCTCGCTCGCCGGCGAGGGCCCGCTGCGGGTGAAGGTCTCCAGCGCGGACTTGAAGGCCTCGCGCTTGACCACCTGCACCTCGATCTCGAGCTCGTTCAAGAGCCGCTGCAGATAGGGCTGCTCGCGATTGATCCCGGTGAAGCCGAGCGAACCCAGCGGCTGCAGCTGCACGTGTGAGAAGGCCGACGCCAGGTAGGTGCCGATCATGCCACCCTCGAGCTCGCCCAGGGTGTCGGCGTAGAGCGCGGTGAACTTGCCGGCGTCGTTGAGCTGCTCGACGGCGCGACGCAGCTCCCAGGCCCGGGCGAGGCCGAAGCCGGCGCCGTCGATGCGGACGACCAGGCCCTTCACGCGGTCGTCCTGCGCGGCGTGGTCCAGCGCCCGCAGCACGTCCGGCAACGCCGGTCGGCCGTCGAGGCCGAGCGCGGCCAGCGGCGCCGGCGCCCGGCTCTTCTCCGCCACGCCGCCGCGCCAGTCGGCCACCAGCACGACGCTCTCCGGCACCGCGACCTCGCGCAGGGCGAGGCGGCTGGTGCCCCACCAGGCGAGCCCGACCAGGACGACGACGAGGACGAGGCTCGCGAAGGCGAGGCCGGTGACGAGCCGGCCGAGCCAGCGAGCGATGGCGCGCATCTCAGGCGATCTCCGAGGCGGCGGGGTCGACGTCGGCACGCTCGCGGCGCGTCCGCTCGCTCGCGGTCTTGAGCTGACCGCAGGCGGCGAGGATGTCGCGGCCGCGCGGGGTGCGGATCGGCGAGGGGAAGCCGGCGTTCTCGAGCACGCGGGCGAAGCCGGCGATCCGCGCCGCCGGCGAGCAGGCGTAGGGTGCGCCGGGCCAAGGGTTGAACGGGATCAGGTTGACCTTGGCGGGAAAGCCGCGCAGCAGGCGGACGAGCTCGCGCGCGTCGGCGTCGGTGTCGTTGACGCCGTCGAGCATGACGTACTCGAAGGTGATCGCCCGGCCGTCGTGGGGATAGGCCCGGCACGCCGCCAGCAGATCGGCGAGCGGCCATTTCTTGTTGAGCGGGACGAGCTCGTCGCGCAGCTCGTCGCGCACGGCGTGCAGCGAGATCGCGAGCCTGGTCCGGAGCTGCGCGCCGACCTCGGCGATGCGCGGCACCACGCCCGAGGTCGAGACCGTGATGCGCTTGCGCGAGATGTTGACGCCGTCCGCGTCCATGGCGAGGCCCAGCGCCGCCCGCAGGTTCTCCCAATTGAACAGCGGCTCGCCCATGCCCATCACCACGATGTTGGTGAGCCGGCGCGGGCGGCGCTCGTCCCAGTCCGCCAGGGCGTCGCGGGCCAGGCGGACCTGCTCGACGATCTCGCCCGGGGTCAGGTTGCGCACCAGCTTCATGGTGCCGGTGTGGCAGAACGCGCAGGAGAGCGTGCAGCCGACCTGGGTCGAGATGCACAAGCTGCCGCGCTCGGGCTCGGGGATGTAGACCGCCTCGACCTCGCGGCCGTCGCCGAGACGGACCAGCCACTTGATCGTGCCGTCCGCCGAGACCTGCGCGCTGGAGACCGTCGGCCGCCGCCACGGCAGCCGTTCGCTCAGCTCGGCGCGCAGCCGCACCGGCAGGTCGCTCATCTCGTCGTAGGAGCCGGCGCCGCGCTTGTAGAGCCAGCCCCAGAGCTGGCTCACCCGCATGCGCCGCTGACGCTCGGCGACGCCCACCTCGGCGAGGACGTCGGCGAGCGCGGCGCGGTCGAGGCCGAGCGGGCCGTCGGCGAGACGCGGGGCGTGAGAGACGGCGGTCATTCCGGTTGGCAGGTCCGTTCCATGGCCTCGTAGGCGGCGGTGAAGCCTAAGAGCGAATAGGTGTCCAAGGAATACGTCCCGAGGGTCGAGGTTCCGCGCACGGTCATCTCCAGCCCGGCCTTCATCTCGTCGATCAGGGCGTCGTCGTCCTCGGGGCTGCGGGTCCAGGCGTACTCGCCCTTGGTGAAGAGGCTGAAGCGGTCCTCGCCGTCGACCACCACCTCGACGTCGCTGCCGTCCTCGAAGGTATAGCCCGACTGGACGCTGACCTCGTCGAGCTCGGGCTCGGCGGGCAGCCGGGTGACCAGCACCGCCGGCGGACCGCGACGCTCGTAGTCGCCGTCCTTTTCGGTCGGCTCGCTGGTGATGAAGCACAGCCGCCCGTCGTCGGCCTCGTACTCGAAGAGCCCCCAGTCCCGGTAGGCGGCGATGAAGGTCTGCTCGGCGGCCGGCACCGGCGCCGGCGCGAGCCCGGCGAGCCCGACGCCCGCGAGAACCAAAGCGCGTTGCCACGTCATGGAAGAGCTGATCGACTCCGCTCGAGGAACCCGCGCCGATATACGCCGGCCGCGCGCGCGGCGAAAGAGCGGCGCCACCCCCTATCGCCGAGGGTTCACGGGCTAAGGTCGAGGAGGGGCGCGGGCCGCCGGCTTGCTAAGCTGGCGCCTCGGCTCCTTACGGGCGACGCCGCCGCGCCGGCGGTGTCCGCCCATCGCGCCTGGGAGGGCCCATGGTCGAGGCGGTGCATCGCGCCGCGACGACGCTGATCGACCCGAAGGCCGCGGCGGCCGCGCTCGTGGCCGAGCTCGGCGCCCGCGACCCGGCGCTGGTGCTGTTCTTCTGCGCGCCGCGCTTCGCCGTCTCCGCCTTCGCCGCACCGTTCGCCGCGGCCTATCCCGACGCCTGCGTCATCGGCTGCACCGGCGCCGGCGAGATCGGGCCTGCGGGCTACGCCGACGACGGCGTCACCGCGGTCGCGTTCGAGGGCCACGCCTTTCACTGCGCCGCCGACGTGCTGGAGCAGCTCGACCAGCTCGAGATGAGCCGCGCCAGCCAATTCGCCGTCGACCTCGCCGACCGGCTGGCGGCCGAGGGGCGCAATCTCGGCGAGGACGTCTTCGGCTTCATGCTGATCGACGGGCTCAGCACCCGCGAGGAGCTGGTGGCCAGCTGTATCGGCAACGCTCTCGACGGGGTCCCGCTGTTCGGCGGCTCCGCCGCCGACCGGCTCACCTTCACCGGCACCGCGGTGTTCGCGCGCGGGCGCTTTCACCGCGACGCGGCGGTGCTGGTGTTGATCGAGACCCGCCACAGCTTTCGGGTCTTCCGCAGCCAGAACTTCGTCGCCGGCGACCGCAAGCTCGTCGTCACCGACGCCGACGCGCCGCGGCGGCTCGTGCGCGAGTTCAACGCCGCGCCGGCGGTCGAGGAGTACGCCCGGGTCAACGAGCTCGCGGTCGCCGCGCTCGACCCCACCGCCTTCGCCACCCACCCGCTGGTGGTCAAGCTCGGCGGTGCGGAGTACGTCCGCGCGGTCCAGCAGGCGCACCCCGACGGCTCGCTCTCCTTCTACGCCAAGATCGACGAGGGGCTCGTGCTCACCACCGCCGACGAGCGCGACGTCCTCGACAACCTCAACGGCCTGTTCGACGAGCTCCGCCGCCAGCTCGGCCCGCCCTTGTTGGTGCTGGCCTTCGATTCCATCCTGCGGCGGCTGCATCTGGCGGAGAGCGGCACGCTGACGCTGGCGAGCCAGCTCATGCGTGACAACGCCGTCGTGGGATTCAATACGTTCGGTGAGCAGTTCGCCGCGATGCACGTCAACCAGACGTTCACGGGCGTGGCCATCGGACGGGAGAGCCGGTGAAGGGACAACAGCAGGGCGCGCGCACCAGCCGTACCGCGCTTTTGGAGGCCGAGAACGCCAAGCTGCGCAAGATCAACCAGGTCCTGATGGGCCGGGTCGAGCGCAGCATGGACCTGCAGGGCAACGACTTCTCGCTGTTCGAGACGGCGATCTTGCTGGAGGGCCGCGTCAACGACCGCACCGCCGAGCTCAAGCACGCCCTCGAGGAGCAGCAGCGGCTGAACCAGGCGCTCGAGGAGGCCAAGCAGCAGGCCGACGAGGCCAACCTCTCCAAGACCCGCTTTCTCGCCGCCGCCAGCCACGACCTCCTGCAGCCGCTGAACGCCGCGCGGCTCTTCCTCTCGGCGCTGACCGACACCGAGCAGAGCGACGAGCAGCGCCGCCTGCTGAGCCACGTCGACACCGCCTTCGAATCGGTCGAGCGCCTGCTGGGCGCGCTGTTGGACATCTCCAAGCTCGACGCCGGGGTGATGAAACCGGCGATCAAGGACGTCGATCTCGGCGAACTCCTGAGCTCGGCGGCGACCGAGTTCGCGCCCGTCGCCGACAGCAAGGGGCTGCGGCTGCGCCACGTGCCGGTGCGCTGCACCGTGCGCACCGACGGCCATCTGCTCGTCCGCATCGTGCGCAACTTCCTCTCCAACGCCGTGCGCTACACCAAGCACGGCGCGGTGATGCTCGGCTGCCGGCGCGACGGCGACCATGTCCGCATCGAGGTGCACGACACCGGTGCCGGCATGCCGCCGGAGAAGCTGGAGGAGATCTTCGAGGAGTTCTACCGGCTGGTGGGGGCGGCCGAGGACTACGAGCGCGGCTTCGGGCTCGGCCTCGCCATCGTCCGCCGGATCGCGCGCATGCTGGACCATCCGCTCGACGTCCGCTCCACCGAGGGCCGCGGCTCCTGCTTCGCGGTGACCGTGCCGGTGGTGCGCTGGGCCGCGCCGGAGACCGCGCGGCGCCGCGGCGGCGAGGACAGCGTGACCAACGCGCTCGTCGGCAAGGTCGTCGTCGTCATCGAGAACGAGCCCGCCATCCTCGACGCGATGGCGACGGTGCTGGAACGCTGGGGTTGTCGGGTCGTCACCGGCACCTCCGGCACCCGGGCCGAGGCCGAACTCGCCCGCAGCGGGCTCGTCCCCGACGTCGTCGTCGCCGACTACCACCTCGACGAGGACGCCACCGGTCTCGACACCATCGAGGCCGTCCGCCGCGACCTCGGCCACCGCACCCCGGGGATCGTGGTCACCGCCGACCGCACGGCCGGTGTCCGCAAGCAGATCGACGCCGCGGGCTGCTCGGTCCTGAGCAAGCCGGTCCGACCGGGCCGGCTGCGCTCGCTGTTGTCGCATCTGTTGATCGAACGCGGCGACGACGGGTGAGCGCCACGATCTCGGGCGGCGCGAACCCGGCTCAGGTCGGGATCGATTCCTTCGAGAAGTGGGTCTGCGCCGCCAGCACCGCCTGGGTGCGGCTGTGAACCTTGAGCTTGCGCAGGATCGCGGTGATGTGCGCCTTCACCGTGGTCTCGGCGACGTCGAGCTCGTAGGCGATGATCTTGTTGGGCTTGCCTTCGGCGATCAGCGTCAGCACGCGCATCTGCTGCGGCGTCAGCGTCGACATCCGCTTGGCGATCTCGAGCCGCTGGCGCTCGTCGTCGTCGACCTCCTCCTCCTCGCGTACGCTTTCGGGCAGGAAGATCTCACCGTCGAGCACGGCCTCGATCGCCTTGGCGATCTCGTGGCGGCCCAAGGATTTCGGAATGAAGCCGGCGGCGCCGAAGGTCACGGCCTCGCGGATGGTCTTGGGCTCTTCGGTGGCGGACACCACGACCACGGGCATTTCGGGGTGCGACTGGCGCAGATCGACCAGCCCGGAGAAGCCCGTGACGCCCGGCATCTTGAGGTCGAGGAGAACCAGGTCGAGATCGTCGTTGTCGGCCACGACCGACTTGATGCCCTCGAGATCCTGGGCCTCCAGGATGGTGTTGTCCTCACCCTCGCAGGCGTCGCCCAGCGCGACGCGGAGTGCTTCGCGAAAGAGCGGATGATCGTCGGCGACGAGGACTTTGGCCATGGACAACGCCTCCATGATGACTAAGCGGCACATATCTCACAGCCGCGATGGCGTGGTGCAACGGTAATCGCACGGCGCGGCAGAGCGACGCAGGCCTCGCGACTTAGGGCCAGTGTGAACGGAATTTACGAGGAGAGCGTTCAGTGATCCGCGACGGCGCGGTCGTCTTCGATCTCGACGGCACGTTGATCGACAGCGTGCCCGATCTGCACCCGGCGGTGAACCGCCTGCTCGCCGAGGAGGGCCAACCGCCGCTCTCGCGCGACGCGGTGGCGCTGATGGTCGGCGAGGGCGTCACCCGCCTCGTCCAGCGCGCGTTCGCCGCTTTCGACATCACGCTCTCGGACAGCGGGGCGGCGCGCTACACCGAACGCTTTCGCGAGATCTACCTCGAAGCGCCGTGCACCCACACCACGGCGATGCCCCACGCCCGCGCCGCGCTCGACCGGCTCGCCGACCGCGGGGTCAAGCTCGGCCTTTGTACCAACAAGCCCCTGGCCCACACCCGCGTCATCCTCGAGCGGCTCGACCTGACGCGCTATTTCGCCGTGGTCGTCGGCGGCGACAGCCTCGCCGCGCGCAAGCCCGATCCGGCACCGCTGCTGGCGACGCTGGCGCCGCTCGCCGCGGTCGCGCGCGACAGCGTCTTCGTCGGCGACAGCGCCACCGACCGCGACACCGCCCGCGCCGCCGGTGTCACCGCGGTGCTGATCGAGGGCGGCTACAGCGCCGTGCCGGTGCGCGAGCTCGAGGCCGATGCCCACGCCACCAGTCTGGCCGAGCTCGACGCCGTGCTGGAGCGCTTGTCTTGACCACCCCCGAACACACGAACGGCGCCGCCCGCGGGGGACGGCGCCGCCGTCGTCGGCCGGGGCGACCGGCGTCAGCTGTCGTTGTCGGTGGTCTCGGGCACCGGGGTCTGGATCGGCGCTTCGGCCGTGGTGATGGTGTCGTCGCCGGTGTCGGCGACCTGACCGGCGCCCCAGCAAGCCGCGGCGGCGGGGGCGGCGAGCAAGGCGAGGGCGAAGGCGAGGGCCGTAACGCGCATCGAGTGTCTCCCCTCTCGATTGGACCTCGACAATGTGTCGCCGCGAGCGGGCCTGGCAAGGCCGGTGTCGAGCGGGCGGCGTCAGCCCCGCGGCTGGTGGACCGATGAGCCGGGACCTCGACGGGCTGCTGGTGGTGACGGTCGAGCAGGCGGTGGCCGCGCCGTATTGCACCGCGCGGCTCGCCGACGCCGGCGCGCGGGTGATCAAGGTCGAGCGACCCGAGGGCGACTTCGCGCGCCGCTACGACCGCTACGTCGCGGGCGAAAGCGCCTATTTCGTCTGGCTCAACCGCGGCAAAGAGTCCTGCCGCGTCGACCTCGGGGCGCAAGCCGACCGCGCGCTGCTGGCGGCGATGATCGCCCGCGCCGACGTCCTGGTGCAGAACCTGGGCCCGGGCGTGATGGCGCGCCACGGCTTCGCTTGCGACGCGCTGCGCGCGCGCCATCCGCGGCTGATCACCTGCGACGTCACCGGCTACGGCAGCAGCGGTCCGCTCGCGTCGCACAAGGCCTACGACCTGCTGGTGCAGGCGGAGAGCGGGCTCGCCGCGGTCAACGGCGGCCCGGAGGGACCGGCACGCGTCGGCGTCTCGGTCGCCGACATCGCCTGCGGCATGAACGCCTTCGCCGGCATCCTGCAGGCGCTGGTGGCGCGCGGGGTCAGCGGGCGCGGGCGCGGCGTCGAAGTCTCGCTGTTCCACAGCCTCGCCGACTGGATGAACGTGCCCGACCTCCAGCACCGCTACGGCGGCCACACCCCCGCGCGCCTCGGGCTGCACCACCCGACGGTGGCGCCCTACGGCGCCTATGCCTGCGGCGACGGCGTCGTCCTCCTGGCGATCCAGAACGCGGCCGAATGGGAGCGCTTTTGCGCGGGCGTGCTGGAGGACACCGGCGTGGCGACGGACCCCCGCTTCGCCGGCAATCCGGAGCGCGTGGCGAACCGGCCGGCGCTCGATCGCCTGATCGAGGCGCGCTTGCAGGGTACCGCGCGCGCCACCGTCGTCGCCCGCCTCACCGATGCCGGCATCGCCTACGCCCGGCTCTGCAGCCTCGCCGACCTCGCCGATCACCCGCAGCGCCGCGAGCTCGCGCTCACCACCCCGGCGGGCGAGATCTCGTTTCTGGCGCCGCCGGTGATGGGCGAGGGCGCGGTCACCACGGTCGGCCCGGTCCCGGCCCTCGGCGAGCACGACGCCGCCGTTCGCCGCGAGTTCGGCGCCGACGGCTGAGGGATGGGGCGCGCTCGGCGTCGTGCGCAGCGCGGACCGCTGCGGGCCCGCCTTTCACGGCCGCCCGCAGAGCGCGAGACGGTCGTCGTAGGCGGCGCCGAGGAGCAGGCGGTCGCCGACGGCGAGAGCGACCGTCACGCCCCGCAGCACCGGCGCCGGCACGGTGAACACCGCGGCCGGCTCACCCGGCCGCCAACGCGCCACCGCCGAGGTTCCGGGCGCCGACAGCCAGCCGGCGCGGAAGGCGGCGTAGCGCCACAGGCTCACCGGTCCCGCCGCCAGGACGCCGTCGTCGGTCACCGTCAGGTTGTCGGGGGCGAAGGGGAGGGCGACCTCGCCTCGCTCCAGATGGTGCAGCCGCCGGCCGCGGGTGGCGGCGACGACCACGCCTTCGGGCGTCGCCGCGATGCCGTTGGCGAAACGAAAGCCCGTCGCCACGACGGCGCCCTCGGAGTCGGCGTCCGCGTCCGCGCCGGTGTCGGTGGCGGCGCCGGTGAAGGCCATGACGAAGCTCGCCGGGCGGTTCGCCAGCCGTTCCCACCACAAGGCCGGCCCGCCGCAGGCGCCGCGGTCGTTGGTGACGAGGAGCCGACCGTCGCCGGTCCAGGCCAGGTCGTTCGGCCGGCAGAGCCGCGGCGCGCGCAACCGGGCGCGGTGCGCCAGGCCGCTCGGGGTGATCTCGAGCCGATCGACGACGGGCACGAAGCGGCCGCCCTCGACGGTGCGGTTGACCAGCGCGAGCCGCTCGCCCGCGAGCGCGATGCCGTGCGGGCGCAGCCCGCCCGCCGGCAGGTCGCGCACCGCGAGCCGCTGCACGCGCACGATGCCGGGCGCGAGCCGGGGCGACGGCAGGGCGTAGAGGCCACCCTCGGGCGCGGGCTCGCCGGCGCTCGCCGCCCGGGTGACGGCGCGGCGGTCGTAGGCCGAGAGGATCAGGCGGTCGCGGGCGCGATCGAGCGCCATGTCCTCGACACCGACGACGGCACGGCCGGCCGCGTCGACCGGGCGCACGACCTCGCAGTCCGCGAGTTCCCCGGCCGCCGCGGCGCCGGCGAGCCCGGTCGCGACGACGCCCGCGAGCAGCCGGCTGGGCATCCGCACCGCCGCGACCTACGTATCAAGTGTGGAGATGGGAGATCGCCGATGCCCGACGCCGAAGCCCTCGATACCTTCGAGCGCCTCGACGCCCCCGCGCCGACGCTGGTGGCGGGTCCGCTGACCCGTCCGGAAATGCTGTTGGCGATGCGGCGCAACGTCCTCTCGCTCTACGGCCGCGACGCGTTTCGCGAGATGACGATGGTCGGCCCGTTCTTCGGCCAGCGCTCGGTCTTCACCAACGACCCGGCCGGCATCAAGCGCGTCCTCGTCGACAACCCGCAGAACTACACCCGCACGCCGGCGACCTTCCGCATCCTGCGCCCGATGCTGGGCGAAGGGCTGTTCTTGAGCGAGGGCGAGCAGTGGAAGTTCCAGCGGCGCACGCTCGCGCCGGCGTTCACGCCCAGGGCGATGCGCATCGTCGCGCGCACCACCGCCGAGGTGCTCGAGCAGGAGGTGCGCCGGCTCAAGGCCGAGGCGGTCGGCGCGCACGACCTGATGGCGATGATCCAGCGCCTCGCCATCGAGGTCGCGGGCAGAGCGATGTTCTCGACCGCGATGGACCGCCGCGGCCCGCAGCTTCGCAAGCTCTTCGAGACCTACGGCCGCGACTACGGCGCGCCCTTCCCCTCCGACATCCTGCTGCCGGCGTCGGTGCCCGGTCCGGCCGAGCTCATCCGCCGCCAGCAGGGTCGGCGCTGGCTCGACTTCATGAAAGCGATGGTCGAGACCAGAAAGCGCATGCCGCGTGACGGCGCCCGGCGCGATCTGTTCGATCTGATGGCGGACGCGCGCGACCCGGAGACCGGCCGCGGCTTCGAGCTCGACGAGCTCAGGGATCAGTTCGCCACCTTCATCATCGCCGGCCACGAGACCACCGCTCTGACCGTGCTCTGGGCCTTCATCATGCTCGCCCGCGCGCCCAAGCTCCAGGACGCCGTCGCCCGCGAGGCCGCCTCGCGCGACCTCTCGCCCGAGGGCGCCGCGGACGCCGTGGGCGATCTGCCGCTCACCCGCGCCGTCGTCGACGAGAGCCTGCGCCTGTTCCCGCCGGCGTTCTTGATCGTGCGCGAGGCCAAGGGCGAGGACGAGGTCGCGGGCGAGAAGGTCTCGCCCGGCGACATCGTCAGCATCGCGCCCTGGGTCGTCCAGCGCCACGAGGCCTACTGGTCGGATCCGACCGTGTTCGATCCGACGCGCTTTCTTCCCGGCGCCAAGGCGCCCGCGAAATACGCCTACATGCCGTTCGGCGCCGGCCCACGCGTCTGCATCGGCGCGCAGTTCGCGCTCACCGAGGCGACGCTCGCGATCGCCCGCACACTGCGCGAGGTCCGCTTGCGCGTCGTCGACGACGTCGAGATCGAGCCGGTGGCGGTGGTCACCACCTACCCCGACCCGATCCCGCTGTTCGAGGTCGAGCGCCGCTGAGCCGGTGGCGGTCAGGCGCCGTACTCGGCGTCGGTGACGTGCTCGAGCCAGGTGACGTGGGTGCCCGTCTCGTCGCGCTCGTGGATGGCGATGTGGGTCATCGCGACCTCGGGTGCGGCGCCGTGCCAGTGCGTCTCGCCCGGGGCGAACCAGACGACGTCGCCCGGCCGCAGCTCCTCGATCGGCCCGCCCGCGCGCTGGGCACGGCCCAGCCCTTCGGTGACCAGCAGCGTCTGGCCGAGCGGGTGGGTGTGCCACGCGGTCCGCGCGCCGGGCTCGAAGGTGACGCGCGCGCCCACGACCCGGCCGGGCGCTTCGGCGGCGAAGAGCGGGTCGTGGCGGACAAGGCCGGTGAACCAATCGGGATCACCACGGGTCGAGGGGTTGGTGCCGGCGCGCGTGATCTGCATCGCAGGGCTCCACGGCATGGGTGAGACGCGAGCGCGAAGTCAGCGACGCCCGACCATCGGCGCGCCGTCGTCGGCGGGCGCGGCGGCCTCCAGCGCGCCTTCGATGGTGCGCGGGGTCAAGACCTGCGCCAAGACCTCCGGCGCGCCGCCGTCCGCCGGATAGACCACGTAGAGCGGCACCCCCGCGTGGCCGAAGCTGTCGATATAGGCGGAGATGGCGGCGTCGCGGTTGGTCCAGTCGCCGACGAGGTAGGTCGTCCCCGTCTCGTCCAGGAGATCGGCGAAGCGCGCGCCCGAGAGCGCCACCCGCTCGTTGACCTTGCAGGTGAGGCACCAGGCGGCGGTCATGTTGACCAGCACCGACCCGCCCTCGGCGCGGGCGGCGTCCAGCCGCTCGGCGGACCAGGCCTCGCCGATCTCGACCGTCTCCGCCGCGACGGCGTCCGTGCGGAGCGCCGCCGGTACCGCCAGGAGCGCCAGCGCCAGGACCGTCGCGAGCACGCCCACCGCCCGCGCCGCCCGCGGCGGTCGGCGCTCGGCCGGGGCGGCGAGCCAGAGCCCGAACGCCAACAGCGTCGCACCGGCGAGCACGGCGAGCACGGCGTCCGGGCCGGCCTGACGCGCCAGCACCCAGACCAGCCACGCCGCGGAGGCGTACATCGGAAAGGCGAGGCCCTGCTTGAGCCGCAACATCCAAGGCCCCGGACGCGGCAGCCGCCGGGCGAGCGCGGGCACCAGGCTCACCGCGAGGAAGGGGAATGCCAGGCCGAGCCCGAGGGCGGCGAACACCGCGAACGTCACCTGGGGCGGCTGGACCAGCGCGAAGCCGAGCGCCGTCGCCATGAAGGGGGCCGTGCACGGCGTCGCCACGACGACGGCGAGCGCGCCGGTGAGGAACGCGCCGACGGTTCCGTCGCGCGCGAGGCCGCCGCCGAAGCCGGTGGGACCGCCGATCTCGAACAGGCCCGAAAGGTTCAAGCCGATGGCGAAGAGGAGATAGGCCAGCGCCGCCACCACCACCGGCGACTGCAGCTGAAAGCCCCAACCCACCTGCGCGCCGGCGAGCCGCGCCGCGACGAGCGCGCCGCCGACGGCGAGAAAGGTGACCAGCACCCCGGCGGTATAAGCGAGCCCCTCGGTGCGCGCCCGGCCGCGCCCGGCCGAGCCCGTCCGCACCAGCGCCAGCGCCTTCATCGACAGCACGGGGAAGACGCAGGGCATCAGGTTCAACAATACCCCACCGCCGAGGGCGAGGCCGATGGCGGCCAACAGCCCCAGCGGCGGGCTCGCCGAGGCCGGCGCCGCCTGGACCTCGGTCTCGACCGCGAACGCCTCGGTGAAGCGCTGGTCACCGAGGCGTTCGCTCACCACCAGCACGCCCGTGAGCGGCTCGGGCACCGTCTCCGCTTTGGGCGTGAGGCTCAGCGTGAAGCTCTGCGCCCCGCGGCGCACGCGCTGCTCGGCCGCGGGCTCGATGGTCCCGGGCTCGTGCGGAAAGAAGCGGGCCTCGGCACCGCGTGCGAGCGCCCGCTCGACGACCAGCTCCAGCCGGTCGCCCGCCCGTGCGGCGACGTCGAAGCCGGCGGGCTCGGGCAGCTGGGCGCGAAAGCGCTGGAACAGCGATCCCACCGCCGGGTCGGTCTCGCTCGCCGCGCCGGTGGACAGCTCCAGCGCGACGGTGCCGTCCTCGGGCACGCAGATGTCGGCGCAGACCAGCCAGCGCGCGTCGGCCTCGAGCCGGACCGGCTCGCCCTCGGGCCAGTCCTGCGGCAGCGTGATCGCCACGAGGTGCAGCGCCTCGTCCTCGTAGCCGTAGTTCACCAGCGGGCCGAAGGGCAGGGCCTCGGGGTGCGGCCAGACGATGTCGCCGGCGGTGACACCCTCGGGCAGGGTCCAGTCGAGCGCGGTCGCCTGCCCGCTGTCGCCCGGGTTGCGCCAGTAGGTGTGCCAGCCCGCCTTCATGTCGAGATGGAGGCCGACCCGGACCGTCTCCCCCGGCGCCGCCCGGCTCACCTCCGAGACGAGACGGGCGGTGACGCGCTCGGTGCGGACGACGTCGCCCTGGGCGAGCGAGGGCAGCAGCAGCGCGGCGAGCAGCAGCAGGCGGGAGAGCACGGGATCGGCCTCGTAGCGGTCGTGCCCGTGAAATAAGCCCGCCAGCCGTCGGCACAAGCCGCCTTGGGTCCAACTCGCGGGCTCTTGACGGGGTGTTTGCGCCGGGGTGCGGGGGGTGGCACGTTGCTCGTCGCACCCGGGAGCGCCACCCCCCATGCTGGCCTACGTCATCCGCCGGCTGTCGCAGAGCCTGGTCGTCGTCGCGGTGATGGCGGCGCTGGTGTTCGTCGGCGTCTACGCCGTCGGCAACCCGATCGACATGATGGTGAGCCCCGACGCCACCCCCGCCGAGATGCAGGCGGCGATGGAGCGGCTCGGCCTCGACGAGCCGTTGTGGAAGCAGTTCTTCGTCTTCGTCGGCAACATGCTGCAGGGCGACATGGGGACGAGCTTCGTCCACAACGAGCCGGCGCTCGAGCTGATCCTGCAGCGGCTGCCGGCGACGATGGAGCTCGCGGGCTGCGCGATGCTGATCGCCGCCTTCGTCGGCGTGCCCTTGGGCATCGTCGCCGGGCTGCGCGCGGAGAGCCCGACCGGCCGCACGATCATGGCCGGGTCGATCTTCGGCTTCTCGCTGCCGAATTTCTGGCAGGGGCTGATCTTGATCATGCTCTTCGCCGTCATCCTCGGCTGGCTGCCGGCGGGCGGCCGCGGCGAGACGACCGCGGTCTTCGGTGTCCCGGTGAGTTTCTTGACGCTGGACGGTCTGACGCATCTCCTGCTGCCGGCGATCAACGTCGCGCTCTACAAGACCGCGCTCGTCATCCGCCTCGCCCGCGCCGGCACGCGCGAGGTGATGATGATGGACTACGTCAAATTCGCCCGCGCCAAGGGCCTCCACCCGCGCCGGGTCGTCCTGGTGCACATGCTCAAGAACATCTTGATCCCGGTCGTCACCGTCCTCGGCCTCGAGCTCGGCAACGTCATCGCCTTCGCGGTCGTGACCGAGACCGTCTTCGCCTGGCCGGGCATGGGCAAGCTCTTGATCGACAGCATCGTCAACCTGGATCGCCCGGTGGTGGTGGCCTACCTGATGCTGACGGTGGTGGTGTTCATCCTCATCAACTTCCTCGTCGATTTGGCCTATTCGGCGCTCGATCCGCGGGTGCGGCTGACGGAGAGCCGGGGGTGAGCGACGCCACCGAGCTCCGTCCCGCCGACGTCCATATCGGCGACGTCGACCTCGTCGCCGAGACGGTGACGGTCGCGCCGACGGCCGAGCCGCCGGTCGCGCGCTTCTGGCGCGAGTTCCGTGAGAGCCCGATCGCCGTGCTCGGCCTCGGCGTGGTCGTGCTGGTGACGCTGGCGGCGATCTTCGCGCCCTTGATCACCCCGCAGAACCCCTACGACCTCGCCCAGCTCTCCATCCTCGACGGCCGCCTGCCGCCCTTGAGCCAGTCGATGGACGGCACGACCTTCTGGCTCGGCACCGACGACCAGGGCCGGGACATGCTCTCGGCGATCATCTACGGCCTCAGGATCTCCTTGGGCATCGGCGCGATGAGCACGCTGATCGCCATCCTGATCGGCGGCTCGCTGGGCCTCGTGGCGGCCTATTACGGCGGGCGCATCGAGAGCCTCGTGATGCGCATCGTCGACCTGCAGCTGAGCTTTCCGGCGATCCTGGTGGCCTTGATCCTGCTCGCGGTGCTGGGGCGCGGTGTCGACAAGGTGCTGATCGCGCTCATCATCGTGCAGTGGGCCTACTACGCGCGCACGATCCGCGGCCAAGCCCTGGTCGAGCGCCGGCGCGAGTACATCGAGGCGGCGCGCTGCCTCGCGCTTTCCGACCGCCGCATCGTCTTCCGGCATCTGCTGCCGAACTGCCTGCCGCCGGTGATCGTCGTCGGCACCGTCCAGGTCGCCAACGCCATCGCGCTCGAGGCGACGCTGTCGTTTCTCGGCGTCGGCGTGCCGATCACCGAGCCCTCGCTCGGCCTTTTGATCTCCAACGGCTACGGCTACATGCTCTCGGGCGACTACTGGATCAGCTTCTTTCCCGGCATCGCCCTTCTGATCGCCGTGGTCTCGCTGAACCTGGTGGGCGATCAGCTCCGCGACGTCTTGAACCCGAGGCTGCGGCGATGACGTCCACCGTCGAAGCGGGGACCGTCCTCGAGGTCGGTGGCCTCGAGACCCACTTCTTCACCCGCGGCGGCGTCGCCAAGGCGGTCGACGGCGTCGACTTCACGCTGAACCGCGGCGAGATCATGGGGCTCGTCGGCGAGAGCGGGTCGGGCAAGTCGATCACCGGCTTCTCGCTGATCGGCCTGGTCGATCCGCCGGGGCGAATCTGCGGCGGCTCGATCCGCTTTCGGGGTGAGGAGCTGGTGGGCCGTGGCGAGGCGACCTGGCGCCGGCTGCGCGGGTCGCGGATCGCGATGATCTTCCAGGACCCGATGATGACGCTCAATCCGGTGCTGCGGATCGACACCCAGATGATCGAGGCGATCCGCGCGCACCGACGCGTGAGCGACCGCGAGGCGCGCGCGCGCTGCGTCGAGGCGCTCGCCAAGGTCGGCATCCCGGCCCCCGAGGAGCGCCTGGCCGCCTACCCGCACCAGTTCTCCGGCGGCATGCGTCAGCGGGTGGCGATCGCCATCGCGTTGTTGCACGACCCCGACCTCATCATCGCCGACGAGCCCACGACCGCGCTCGACGTCACCATCCAGGCCCAGATCCTCTTCGAGATGAAGAAGCTGGCGCGCGAGACCGGCACCGCGCTCCTCTGGATCACCCACGATCTCGCCGTCGTCGCCGGCCTCGCCGATCGGGTCTCGGTGATGTACGGCGGCCGCATCGTCGAGCAGGGCCCGACCGCGACCATCGTCGAGCGCCCGCGCCATCCCTACACCCGCGGGCTGATCGACAGCGTACCGAGCCACAACGCGCGCGGCGTGCCGCTCAGGCAGATCAAGGGCATGGCGCCGTCATTGCTGGACATGCCCGCGGGCTGCCCGTTCCGGCCGCGCTGTCCGAACGCCTCCGCGCGTTGCCGCGCCGAGCCCGAGAACCGCGCGATCGCCCCCGGCCATCATCTCCGCTGCTTTCACCCCGTCGAGCCCGAGCCCGCCGCTTGATGACCGAGACCGTGATGGCGCTCGAGAACGTCTCGAAGCGCTTCGTCAAAGCCGTCGACTTCGCCGAGCGCCTCGCCAACCTCTTGGGCGCGAACTACCGCGACCAGGTGGTGCGCGCGGTCGACGAGGTCAGCTTCACGATCGACCGGGGCGAGGTCGTGGGCCTCGTCGGCGAGAGCGGCTGCGGCAAGTCCACCCTCGGCCGCATCGTCGCCGGCGTGCTCGACGCCAGTGCCGGCACGGTCCGCTGGCACGGCGAGCGCCTGGACGAGCTCACCGGCGACGCGCGCCGCCGCGCCCAGCTCGCCGTGCAGATGATCTTCCAGGACCCGTTCGCGAGCTTGAACCCGCGCCTGCGGGTCGCGGAGATCGTGGGCGAGGCGCCCCTGTTCCACGGCCTCGTGGCCGGCACCAAGGAGCAAAAGGAGCACGTCGCCGCGACGCTGCGCCGGGTCGGCCTCGATCCGTCCTACGCCGAGCGCTACCCGCACCAGTTCTCGGGCGGCCAGCGCCAGCGCATCGGCATCGCCCGCGCCCTCGCCGTCGGCCCCGAGTTCCTGGTCTGCGACGAGGCCGTCGCCGCCCTCGACGTCTCGATCCAGGCGCAGGTCTTGAACCTCTTCATGAAGCTCAGGGACGAGCTCGGCCTGACCTACCTCTTCATCAGCCACGACCTCTCGGTCGTCGAGCACATCTCCGACCGCATCGTCATCATGTATCTGGGCCGGGTGGTCGAGACCGCGCCCACCGACGCGCTCTTCAAGGCGCCGAACCACCCCTACACCGTCGCACTCCTCGAAGAGGTGCCGCGGCTCGAGGCGCGGCCGCGCGACTACCAGCCGATCAAGGGCGAGATCCCGTCGCCGCTCGACCCGCCCAGCGGCTGCCACTTCCACCCGCGCTGCCCCCACGCGCACGAGCGCTGCCGGCTCGAGCGCCCCGCGCTCAAGGAGATCGCGCCGAAGCGCTGGTCGGCGTGCCATCTGAACGACGCGGGCTGAAGCGCGCGGCGGCTTGCGTTCAGTCGGCGTCGACCGTGCCCTCGCGGCGCTCGCGTTCCTCCGCCGCCCATTCGCGCACCAGCGCGTACGCGACGGCGAGGATGACCGGGCCGAGGAACAGGCCGACCACGCCGGCGTAGATCGCGCCGCCGATGAGGCCCAGGAGCACGAGCACGAACGGCAGGCGGCTGGAGCGGCGCACGAACATGGGCCGCACGACGTTGTCGACGACGCCGACCGGCGCGATCCCCCAGACGAAGACGAAGATCGCCGCGCCGTAAGCGCCCTCGCTCGCCAGCCACAACGCCGACGGCCACACGACCAGGCCGACGCCCCACGGGATCGGCGCCGCGATCGCCGCCAACACGCCCAAAAGGAACGGCGCCGGCATCCCGGCCATCCAAAAGCCCAAGGCGGCGAGCGCCCCCTGGATCAGCGCGGTGCCGATGATGCCGTAGAGCACGCCGATCATCGTGCCGTGGGCCTCGCGCAGCAAGCGCTCGGCCCGCGAGCCGGCGACCCGTCCGAACAGCCGCCGCACCTGCTCGGCGACGAAGTCGCCGTCGCGATAGAGAAAGAACACGATCAACAGGCTGAGCCCGAGCTGGAACAAGCCGTTGCCGATGCCGGTGGCGACGCCGAGCAGGAACGACGAGATGCGGCCGGCGTAGGGCTCGAGCGACGCGCCGAGGGCGAAGTCGTCGCTGGCGATCTCCTGCCAGGCGCTGCCGATGGTGGTCTCGATGACGGGGGTGGTGAGGACCCATACCGGCGGATCGGGCGGGTCGGTGAGCAGCGCTCGGGTCTGCTCGACGACCGTCGGCACGCTGCGCGAGAGGCCGACACCGCCGAGCGCCAGCGGCAGGACGAGGCCGAGGGCGAGGGCGGTGAGCATGAGCGCGGCGGCGAGGGTCCGCCGTCCGCCGGTGAACGCCAGGGTGCGCTCGAACGCCGGCCACGAGGCCAGCGCGATGACGAAGGCCCAAAGGATGGGCACGACGAACGGCCGCAGCACCGCGAAGGTGGCGCCCGCGAGCAGGGCGACCCCGGCGAGCGCCGCGACCTGCTCGGCGCGCCGCTCGGAGATCGCCAACGGCGTCGTCCCGACCGGCGACCTAGAGAATGAACTTCGAGAGATCGCCCGCGTCGACCAGGTCGGCGACCCGCTCGCGCACGTAGCCGCCGTCGATCGTGACGGTCTCGCCGGCGCGGTCGGAGGCGGTGTAGCTGATCTCGTCGACCACCCGCTCCATCACCGTCATCAGCCGGCGCGCGCCGATGTTCTCGACCTGGCTGTTGACCTCGTGGGCGAGGCGGGCGAGCTCTTCGATGCCGTCCCCGGTGAAGACGAGATCGACGCCCTCGGTCGCCAGCAGCGCTTGATACTGCTGGACCAGGCTCGCCTCGGGCTCGACCAGGATGCGCTTGAGATCGGCCTGGCCCAGGCCGGTGAGCTCGACCCGGATCGGCAGGCGACCCTGGAGTTCCGGCAGCATGTCGGCCGGCTTGGCGAGGTGGAAGGCGCCCGAAGCGACGAACAGCATGTGGTCGGTCTTGACCACGCCGTGCTTGGTCGAGACCTGGGTGCCCTCGATCAACGGCAGGAGGTCGCGCTGCACCCCCTCGCGGCTGACGTCGCCGGAGCGACCCTCGCGCGCGGTGATCTTGTCGATCTCGTCGACGAAGACGATGCCGTTGTTCTCCGAGACGCGCAGGCCTTCCTTGGTCACGGTCTCCTGGTCGAGCAGCTTGTCGCTCTCCTCGGCCAAGAGCACGTCGTAGCTTTCGCCGACGGTCATGCGCTTGCGCTTGGTGCGCTGACCGAAGGCCTTGCCGAAGATGTCGCCGAGATTGACCATGCCCATCTGAGCACCCGGCATGCCGGGGATCTCGAAGGCGGGCATGCCTTCGCTGCCGGCCTGGACGTCGAGGTCGATCTCCTTGTCGGCGAGCTCGCCGTCGCGCAGCATGCGCCGGAATTTCTCGCGGGTCTCGCGCCCGGCGTTGTCGCCGACGAGCGCCGCGATCACCCGCTCCTCGGCGTTGACCTCGGCCTGGGCGCGGACCTCCTCGCGCATGCGCTCGCGCGTCATCGTGATCGAGACCTCGACGAGGTCGCGCACGATGCTCTCGACGTCGCGGCCGACATAGCCGACCTCGGTGAACTTGGTGGCCTCGACCTTCAAGAACGGCGCTTGAGCCAAGCGCGCCAGTCGGCGCGCGATCTCGGTCTTGCCGCAGCCGGTGGGGCCGATCATCAAGATGTTCTTGGGCTGAACCTCCTCGCGCAGGCCCGCCTCCAGCTGCTGGCGCCGCCAGCGGTTGCGGAGCGCGATCGCCACCGCGCGCTTGGCGTCGCCCTGGCCGACGATGAAGCGGTCGAGCTCGGAGACGATCTCGCGGGGCGTGAGCGCGCTCATGAGAGATCCAGCTTTTCGAGGACGACGTTGGCGTTGGTGTAGATGCAGATATCGGCGGCGATCGCCATCGCGCGGGCGGCGATCGCCTCGGCGTCCATGGCTTCGACGTCGTGGAGCGCGCGCGCGGCGGCGAGGGCGTAGGCGCCGCCGGAGCCGATGCCGGCGATGCCGTCCTCGGGCTCGAGCACGTCGCCGACGCCGGTGAGCAGGAGCGTCTCGTCCTTGTCGCAGACGACCATCATCGCCTCGAGGCGGCGCAGAAAGCGGTCGGTGCGCCAGTCCTTGGCGAGTTCGACACAGGCGCGCTTGAGCTGATTGGGGTGGCGCTCGAGCTTTTCCTCGAGGCGCTCCATCAGCGTGAAGGCGTCGGCGGTCGCGCCGGCGAAGCCGCAGAGGATGTCGGAGCGGAGCCGGCGAACCTTGCTGGCGCCGGCCTTGATGACGGTGTTGCCGAAGCTGACCTGACCGTCACCGGCGACGACCACTTGGCCGCCTTTGCGGACGGTGACGATGGTCGTACCGTGAAAGGCGTCCGCCTGGGCGGACGAGGGGGCGACGAGACTCAACGGCGGGCTCCGGGAGCGACGTGATCATCGTCGCATTTGGGACCCGTTCAGACCACCGTCAAGCGAGGCTCACGCCGCGTCGCGGGCGCGCTCGAACCGGTCGACCGCGGCGACGAGGGTCCTGAGCGCCAACAGCAGGCCGTCCATGTCCTTCATCCGAAAGGCGGTCGCCGTCATCATCGCCGCGGTCAACAGCCCGTTCTCGGGGTCGGCATCGGCCCGTTCGGGCGCGATGTCGACGAACGGGGCGGCGTCCAGGAGGTCCAGATCACGCATGCCGTGCATCCTCTCGCCGGTGCAGCGACGGAGCCCCGGGAAAAAGGGCCCCCCGCGGGCCGCGGCCGCGCGGGGGGAAGCCTGGGAGGGAGGCACCGTCTGGCTTACGGCTTCCCTGCTAATACAACCGGCACGCGATATCAAGAACAAAACTAACGGATACTAAGTCTAACAGCACGCTTCTTCGAATAATCCCGTCTTCCTTTCATCCAAATTTTAATCTTCTTGCGGCAGGCAGTCGATTTTCGTTCCGATTTTCAAAAGAATTTTAAGAAAACGACGAACCCCGCCCGGCAAAGACCGGCGCCGACGGCGAGAGGTGGCGCGGCGCGGGCCCGTGCTGCGGGCGTTCAGGCGCCGAGCGCGCGCCGCAGACCGTGATCCACCGCGTCGAGGAACCGGTTGGTGGTGAGCCAGGGCTGCTCCGGGCCGATCAGCAGCGCCAGATCCTTCGTCATCCGGCCACTCTCGACGGTGTCGATGCAGACCTTTTCGAGCACCTCGGCGAACTGGGCGAGCTCCGGCGTGCCGTCGATCTTGGCGCGGTATTGTAGCCCGCGGCTCCAGGCGAAGATCGACGCGATCGGGTTGGTCGAGGTCTCCTTGCCCTCTTGGTGCTGGCGGTAGTGCCGGGTGACCGTGCCGTGCGCCGCCTCGGCCTCGACCGTGTCGCCGTCCGGCGTCATCAGCACCGAGGTCATCAATCCGAGCGAGCCGAAGCCCTGCGCCACCGTGTCGGACTGCACGTCGCCGTCGTAGTTCTTGCACGCCCAAACGAACCCGCCCGACCACTTCATCGCACACGCCACCATATCGTCGATCAGGCGGTGCTCGTAGGTCAGCCCCTTCGCCTTGAACTGGTCGGCGAACTCGCTCTCGAACACTTCTTGAAACAGCTCACGGAAGCGACCGTCGTAGTTTTTCAGAATAGTGTTCTTGGTCGACAGGTAGACGGGGTATTGTCGCATCAGCCCGTAATTGAAGCTGGCGCGGGCGAACTCACGGATGCTCTCGTCGAGATTGTACATGCCGAGGGCGACCCCGGCCGCCGGGAACTCGAACACCTCGAACTCCATCGGCGCGGAGCCGTCGGCCGGGGTGAAGGTCATCGTCAGCGTGCCGGCACCGGGCACGACGAAGTCGGTCGCACGATACTGGTCGCCGAAGGCGTGCCGGCCGATGATCATCGGCTGCGTCCAGCCCGGCACCAGCCGCGGCACGTTCTGGCAGATGATCGGCTCGCGAAAGACGGTACCGCCCAGGATGTTGCGGATGGTGCCGTTGGGCGAGCGCCACATCTGCTTGAGGCCGAACTCCTCGACGCGCGCCTCGTCCGGCGTGATGGTGGCACATTTCACACCGACATTGTGTTCCTTGATGGCGTTGGCGGCGTCGACGGTAATCTGATCAGCGGTGGCGTCACGATTTTGAATCGACAAGTCGTAGTACAGCAGCTCGATATCGAGGTAGGGCAGGATCAGCTTGTTCTTGATGAAATCCCAGATGATCCGGGTCATCTCGTCACCGTCGAGCTCGACCACCGGATTTTTCACGCTGATCTTGGCCATGGGTGCCTCCGGGCTGCTGTAAGGGCGCGCGACTCACGGACGCCGAACCGCCGCGCCGAGCGGGGTGGGGGTTGGGTAGCGAAGGCCGCGGTCCGCGCAAACGCGACGAGAGTCGCGCCCGCGGGCATCGCCTCAGGTCTCGTCGACGCGCGTCCACACCGGGTCGGTGAGCCGCGCGACGAAGGCGCGATGCGCCGCCGTCTCCGCCGCGCTCGGGGCGTGCGGCCGGGGCGGGCGCGGCGCCCGCTCGGACCTGGCGACGGCAACGCCGCGCCCGGCGGCGGCGGCGAAGGCGAAGCCCGGCTGGCGACCCCCGAGCAGGTGCAGATAGACCTCGGCCAGGAGCTCGCAGTCCAAGAGCGCGCCGTGGAGCACGCGCGCCGACGCATCGACCTCGAAGCGCTTGCAGAGGGCGTCGAGGCTCGCCGGTGCGCCCGGAAAGCGTTTGCGGGCGAGGGCGAGGGTGTCGGTGGCACGCGCCGGGCCGAGCGGGGGCAAGCCGGCCCCGGCGAGCTCCGCATCGAGGAATTTGAGGTCGAACTCGGCGTTGTGGATCACCAGGCCGGCGTCGCCGATGAAGGTCGAGAAAGCGTCGACGACCTCGGCGAAGCGGGGCTTGTCGGCGAGAAAGGCGTCGCCGAGCCCGTGCACCGCGAACGCCGCGGCCGACATGGCGCGCTGGGGGTTGAGATATTGGTGGTAGGTACGCCCCGTCGGCACGTGGTTCACGAGTTCGAGGCAGGCGATCTCCACGATACGGTCGCCGCCGGCCGGATCGAGGCCGGTGGTCTCGGTGTCGAGCACGATTTCGCGGATCAAGCCCTGCTCTCCCCTCGCCGTTCGGCCCTCGCGACGATTCGGCGGACGTCACCGAGCGCCGGCGCCAGCCCGAGCCCCGTACGCACCACGAAATCGGCGCGGCGCCGCTTTTCGCGGTCGGACATCTGCTTGGCGAGGATGGCGTCGAGCTTGGCGCGCGTCATCCCCCGTCGCGCCAGCGCGCGCACCGCCTGCAGATGCGCGGAGGCGCTCGCCACCACCGTCAGATCACAGCGCGCGAACCCGCCGCCCTCGAACAACAGCGGGATGTCCAACAGCACCGCGCGCTCGCCGCGCCGCCGGGCGTGGGCGACGAAGCGCGCTTCGGCGCGGCGCACGCGGGGATGAAGGATGGCCTCGAGGCGCTTCAACGCGGCCGGATCGCCGAAGACGGCCGGACCCAGCTCGGCGCGGTCGATCCCGGCCGCGACGGTGCCGACCCCGGGGAAGGCGGCGAGCACCGCCGCCACCGCCGCGCCGCGCGGGCCCATCAGGTCGTGAACGGCGAGATCGGCGTCGAAGACCGGCCAGCCGAAGGCGCGGAACATGCCCGCCGTCGTCGACTTGCCCATGGCGATCGATCCCGTGAGGCCGACCACCACCATCTCAGCCGTCCCAGAGCACGCCCTGGGTCCGCAGCGCGGCGAGCACCGGCAACAGCGGCAGGCCCTGGACGGCGAAAGCGTCGCCGCGGATGCCGGCGAGCACGTGCGTGCCCAGCCCCTCGATCTGATAGCCCCCGACACAGCCGAGCAGCTCGGCGCCGCCGAGCGCGGCGTAGCGCTTCACGAAGGCCTCGGAGAGCGCCCGCAGCGTCACCTTCGGGCTCGCGACGTGGTGCCAGACGCGGCTGCCGCCGCGAAACAGCACGGCGGCGGTGTGGAGGGTGTGGGTGGTGCCGGCGAGCCGCAGTAGCTGGGCCTCGAGCGCCGCCGTGTCCTCGGGCTTGTCCGGCCAGGCGCCGTCGGCGGTCTCGAGCAGCTGATCGCCCGCGAGCACGATCTCGTCGCTCGCCGCCGCCATCGCGACACGCTCACCCTTGAGCGAGGCCAGCGCCACCGCCGCTTCGGCGGCGCCGACGCCGTCGGCCTGGAGACCTTCGCGAACCAGCGCTTCGTCGACGGGGACGCTGCGGATCTCGAACACCAGACCGGCCGTCTCCAACAGCCGGCGACGCGCCGGGCTGGCCGACGCCAGGACGAGCCGAAGCTCGGACCGTTGCAGCTCGATCATGGGCGCCTTCCCGACCGACGGGCGCGTCGGCCCGCACTTGCGGCGGCGGCCCGGCGCGACCATTTCCTGCTCGTGACCAATGCGCCCGGACGCCTCTATGGGCCGGGCGCGGAACCCAACGCCTCGTGCGCCGTTGCCGGGCCGAGGTATCGGAGGTGCCATGCAGACCGATCACCGTGATGTCCAGCCCACCTACACCGACGACCGGCTGTTCGTCTGGCCGGCCGCCGACGCCTACATCAAGCCGATCGACCAGGAAGGCAAGCGCGTCTACGCGATCCACCAGGCCGACGGTCAGCAGGTCGCCGTAGCGGAGACCCGTGAGATGGCCTTCGCGTTCCTCGGCCAGCAGAACGTCGAGGGTGTCGACGCCCACTGACGCCCTCTCACGCCCACTGGCGCCGCGGTGGCGGGCGGCCGTGCCGCCCGCGGCCACCGGCTCAGCGAGCGAGTTCGGGCGCGAAACGCCGCAGATACCAGCGCACCGTGATCGCCTGATCCCGGCGATCGAAGGGGAGGCGACGCAAACCGCCCGCCCACACCACCTCGCGCCCGCTCACCTCGACCTCCGGCAGAGCGGCCATGCGCCACTCGAACAGGGTGTCGGTTTCGTCGACGCGGCGAAAGCCCCGGCGAACGCGGCCGAGTTCGCGCAGAGCTTCGGGTGGTGGCGCCAAGCCGACCTCCTCGCGGACCTCGCGGACGGCGGCGGCGCGCGCGTCCTCGCCGGGTTCGATGCCGCCGCCCACGAAGTCCACCCGCGGTCGGTAGCTGTGGCGGACGACCAGCACGTCGTCCGGCGCGCGGATGACGACGAAAGCGCCGCCGAGCTTGCGGCCGCGCCACACCCGCCACCGCCGATAGACCGGAAACGCGACCGTCAGCACCACGCGCCAGACGAACGGCGGCAGACGACGACCGCGAGCGGCCGTCGTCGTCAACGTTCGAGACGGCTGTACTTCGCGCCTTCGACACTGGCGCCGGCGAGCAGGCCGTTCTGGCCGTAGAGGACGGCGATGACCGGGCGGTTGGTGACGTCGGTGCTGGCGCCGATGTCGAAACCCTGCTGCAACACCGTCACCTCGGTGCCGGCGCCGATCTTCCAGCCCTTGGCGGCACGGAAGGCCGCGAGCGCCTCGGGCGTCATGAACAACAGCGTCTGGCTGAAGGTCTCGACGCCGGCCTGCAAGCCGAGCGAGCCGGCGGCCAAGCTGTAATAGGCGACGTTCTCACCGTCGACGATCAACGCGCCTTCGCCGTACTGCCCGGCCACGACGAAGCCGCCCTTGGTGATCCGCGGCATCACCAGGACGCCCGCCGCGTCGTCCAACAGTTGCGACATGCCGGGAGCGAGCTGGCGCAGGTCGACCAGCGCGGCCTCGACCCGCGCGTCGATGACCGCCTTGTCCGCCGCCTCGGCGCGGCCCTCGATCGACAGCGCCGCCAGAGCGAACGCGAGCACGACCGCGAAGCGCCGGATGCGGATCATGCCTTTCTCCTTCTATCTGCCGAACGGCACTCGCTCTCATGCTGCCGCGCTCCCGTCGCAGCGGCGACCGGTACGGTCAGGCGTGCCGGCGGGCGGACCCGCGACGAGGTGAAGATCGATCACCTCAGCTGTTCATCGATTCCCAGAAATCGGCGTTGTTCTTGGAGCCCTTCATCTTGTCGAGCAGGAACTCCATGGCGTCGACGACGCCCATCGGGCTGAGGATCCGCCTGAGCACCCACATCCGCGACAGCGTCGCCCGATCCACCAGGAACTCCTCCTTGCGGGTGCCGGACTTGTGGATGTCGATGGAGGGGTAGGTGCGCTTGTCGGCGAGGCGACGGTCGAGGACGATCTCGGAGTTACCCGTACCCTTGAACTCCTCGAAGATGACCTCGTCCATGCGCGAGCCGGTGTCGATCAGCGCGGTGGCGATGATGGTCAGCGAGCCGCCGTCCTCGATGTTGCGCGCCGCACCGAAGAAGCGCTTGGGCCGCTGCAGGGCGTTGGCGTCGACGCCGCCGGTGAGCACTTTACCCGAGCTCGGCACCACGGTGTTGTAGGCCCGCGCCAACCGCGTCACCGAATCGAGCAGGATGACGACGTCCTTGCCGTGCTCGACCAGGCGCTTGGCCTTTTCGCTCACCATCTCGGCGACCTGGACGTGCCGGGTCGCGGGCTCGTCGAAGGTGGAGGAGACGACCTCACCGTCGACCGTGCGCTGCATGTCGGTCACCTCCTCCGGCCGCTCGTCGATGAGCAGCACGATGAGGTAGACCTCGGGATGATTGCTGGTGATGGCGTGCGCGACGTGCTGCATCAGCACCGTCTTGCCGGTGCGCGGCTGCGCCACGATCAGCGCCCGCTGCCCCTTGCCCAACGGCGCCACGATCTCGATCACGCGGGTCGACAGATCCTTTTGACCGTCGATCTCGAGCGTGAGCTTCTGGGTCGGATAGTACGGCGTCAGGTTGTCGAAATGGACGCGGTGGCGCGCCGTCTCCGGCTGGTCGAAGTTGATCCGGTCGACCTTGAGGAGCGCGAAGTAGCGCTCGCCCTCCTTGGGCGCACGGACGTGACCGTGGACGACGTCGCCGGAACGCAGCCCGAAGCGGCGGATCTGGCTCGGCGAGACGTAGATGTCGTCGGGCCCGGCGACGTAGTTGACCTCGGGCGTCCTCAAAAAGCCGAAGCCGTCCTGCAGGATCTCCAGCACGCCCTCGCCCTGGATGGGCACGCCGGTCTGCGCCAGCTTTTTGAGCGTGGCGAAGATCAGATCGGACTTTTTGAGCGTGCTGGCGTTCTCGATGCCGATCTCTTCGGCGTATCGCAGCAGCTCGTCGGGCGGCCGGCGCTTGAGGTCGGTGAGGCTCATCGAGCCCGGCAGATCGGAGGGCGGCGGCGCCTCGGCCTCGCCTTCCGTCTCGTTCTCGATGTCGAAGATCTCGTCCGAAGAGGTCTCGGAGCCGGAACGATCCGACCGCGACCGGGACCGGCGCCTGCGCGTCGTCGGTTGGCTAGCCAGGGGAGGGACTTCTCGAAGATGTTCGCTTGATCGGATTTCGCATACGGAAAACCCCGGCGCCTGTCAAACCGTAGCGGCAAACCGTAGCGGCGCCCGCCACCGCGCCGCGCCGGGCGTCAGAACGGCCGGAAGGTCGCGAGGATGACGATGGCGATGAACAGGACGGTCGGGATCTCGTTCAAGATGCGGTAGGCGCGCTCCGAGCGGGGCCGCTCGTCGCGGGCGAACTTCTTGAGATCGGCCGCCATCACGCCGTGAAACCCGGCGAGCAGCGCCAGCAGCAGCAGCTTGGTGTGCAGCCAGCCGCCCGGGGTCCAGCCGACGCCGCTCTGGATCAAGACGATCCCGGCCGCGAAGGAGACGAGCATCGCCGGCGTCGTGATCGCCTTCAACAGCCGGCGCTCCATGACCTTGAACTTCTCCGAGGCGTCGCTGCCGACCGCCACGGTCGAGTGGTAGATGTAGAGCCGCGGCAGATACCACAGGCCGGCGAGCCAGGCGGCGAAGCCGAAATAGTGGATGGCCTTGGACCAGGCCCAGACGTCGGTCAGGGGCATGCGTTCCTCACACGGGCGACGAGACGGGCGACGTGGGCCGGGTCGGTCTGCGGCACGACGCCGTGGCCGAGATTGAACACGTGCGGCCGGCCGGCGAAGTCGCCGCGGATGCGGTCCACCGCCGCATCGAGCGCGTCGCCGCCGGCGACCAGGGCGACCGGATCGAGATTGCCCGAAAGCGTCGGTCGCGTCGGCAGGGTGCGCGCCGCCCAGTCGGTCGGCACGGCGGTGTCGAGGGCGAGGCCGTCGGCGCCGATCTCGCCGGCGCAGGCGGGATAGTTGAGCCCGGCGCCGCGCGGGAAGACCACCACCCTGGCCTGCGGGTGCCGCGCCTTGACGGCGGCGGTGATGCGCGCGAGCGGCTCCAGCGACCAGCGCCGAAAGCCGTCGGGCGCGAGCACCCCGGCCCAGCTGTCGAACAGCTTCACGACCTCCGCACCGGCTTCGATCTGCCGGCACAGATAGGCCGTGAGCGCGGCCTCGAGGATACCGATCAGCCGCGCGAAGCGCTCGGGCTGGCGCGCCGCCATCAGCCGCGTGCGGAGATATTCCTTCGAGCCCTGACCGTCGACGATGTAGCAGGCGAGCGTCCACGGCGCGCCGGCGAAGCCGATCAGCGCCACCTCGGCGGGCAACGCCGCCTTCACCTTCGCCAGCGTGGCGTAGACCGGATCGAGGTGGCCGTGGATTTCGGCCGCCGCCATGGCGTCGAGTTCGGCGTCGGGATCGTCGGCGAGCGCGGTGAGCTTGGGGCCCTCGTTCTCGACGAAGGTGAGCGGGCGGCCGAGGGCGTGCGGCACGACCAGGATGTCCGAGAACAGGATGGCCGCGTCGAGCCCGAAGCGGCGGATCGGCTGCAGCGTCACCTCGCAGGCGAGGTCGGGGTTGTAGCAGAGATCGAGAAAGCTCCCCGCGCCGGCGCGGACCTCGCGATACTCCGGCAGATAGCGCCCGGCCTGGCGCATCAGCCAGACCGGCGGCGGGTCGACCGGGTCGCCCCCGAGGGCCGCCAACATCGGCTTCATCGCGATCCTCCCCATGTGTCCCCAGCGACGCCCTCCGCTCTCCTCCTTCTCTTCCTTTTAAGAGAAAAGGTGGAGGTCAGTGGTAGGAACGTCAGAAGGCGGGGATAAGCCCGCATCCACAATCCCTCACCGCTGTCCCGCCGGCGCGGGAAAACCCGCGGCGGCTGGGGACGGCGACCGGTACGACGCCGGGACGGGCGCGGCCACGGCCGCGTCCGGGTCGCGGCGTAAAACGGGGACGGCGTGGATGGAAGCCGCGACCTTCGGCGGACAACTGCCGCCGTGCAGAGGCGGTGGATCGCGCGTACACAGGTGAGCGGGGCTGTGCGTGGATGCGCTCTCGTCCCCAGCCGCCGGGCGGCGGCGGCGCGGGCGGCGAGTTGTCCCCGTTTCCTTCGGCGGCGTTCAGGCGGTTGTCCATGCGGCTGCATCTGCACCTCATCTCCGATTCCACCGGCGAGACCGTCACCACGGTGACCCGGGCGGCGGTCTCCCAGTTCGACAACGTCACGCCGGTGGAGCACGTCTGGTTCTTCATCCGGACCGAGCCGCAGATGCAGCGCGTCTTCAACTTCATCGACGCGCTGCCGGGCATCGTCGTGTTCACGCTGGTGGAACCCGGCCTGCGCGATCAGCTGGTGGCGCACTGCGCCCAGCGCGGCGTCCCCTGCGTGCCGGTGCTCGACGGCCTGATCGACACCGTCAGCCGCGCCGTCGGCCACGAGGCCAAGGCGCGCGTCGGCCGACAATACGTCCTCGACGAGGACTACTTCTCGCGCATCGAGGCCATGAACTTCGTCATGCGCCACGACGACGGCCAACAGCCCGACAAGATCTACGACGCCGACGTCATCGTCCTCGGTGTTTCGCGCACCAGCAAGACGCCGACCTGCATGTATCTGGCCAACCGCGGCATCAAGGCGGCCAACATCCCGCTGGTGCCGGAACGGCCGCCCCTGGTCGACTTCACCAAGCTCAAGGCCAACCTGGTCGTCGGCCTCACCCTGCAGGCCGACCGGCTGGTCGAGATCCGCCGCAACCGCCAGCGCATGCTCGGCCTCGACGAGGCCAAGATCCGCGCCGGCGGCCGTTACGGCACCGAGTACGCCGAGCTCGACCGCGTCCGCGAGGAGCTGCGTTTCGCGCGGAGGTTGTTCACGCGTCACGGTTGGCCCACCATCGACGTCACGCGCCGGTCGGTGGAGGAGACCGCCGCCGCGATCTACAAGCTCTATCAGGAGCGTGTGAATCCGGACCTGCGCACCGTGCTGGCCGGGAGCGAGCAGGACGACGGCGACGACTGAGCATGCGCAGCTTTTCGACCTTGGGTTTTACGCGCCGCCAGCGGCGCCGGCAGGCGGTCATGCGGGTCGTGCGCTCGGTGCTGGTGCTCGTCGGCGTCGGCGTCGCCGCCGTCGTCGCTTATCAGACCGGCCGTGCTCAAAACCAGGCCGAGCTGGAGCGGCTGAGCGGCGAGGTCACCGACCTCGAGCGCCAGATCGTCGCCGCCCGTGAGACCGCCCTCAAGGCGGGCGAGCGCGAGCGCGCGGCGCGCGAACGCGCCCACGCCATCGCCGAGCGCTACCAGCGCGACGTTCCAACGGGCGAACGCGGCGAACTCCTGAGCCTGATCGATCGGCGCCTCGAGGACGGCGTCGGCGTGCCGCGCCTGCGCTTCGTGCTCGCCGAGGTGGAACCGCGCGAAGACTGCGCCGAAGCGGTTGAGACCAAGCGCTTTTTGTTGACCACGCCGGTGGCCGTCAGCCGCGACAACAGCGTGACCTTCGGCGACGGTCGGATCACGGTCACCGGTCAGGGTACCGCGGCCCGCGACGACACCGGCCGACCCGAGGCCTGGTTCGATCCGGCCCAGCCGGTCTCGATCCGCTTTTTGAAGCTCGACGGCGCGGTGAAGCTCGCCGAGGGCATGTTGCCGCTGACCCATCGTCTGGTCGACGGCGAGCGGGAATGGCGGTTTCGCGTGCGTACCCACGCCGAGCGCGGTTTCGTCGAAGTCGCCGCGCAGACCTGCGCCTTCCCCTGAGCGCGACCGGCTCGCCCGCGGTCACGCCCGCGCGACCGGGCGGCGGCCAATCTTGAACGGCCGTTAAAGATTTCTACCGTGCGGCCATGGGACGCGCAGCCGGCTTCGACCGCGACACCGTTCTCGACCGCGCTCTCGCGCTCTTCTGGCGCTACGGCTACGCCGCGACCTCGATGCGCGACGTCGCCGCGGCGACGGGGCTCGGCTCGGGCAGCCTGTACGCCGCGTTCGGCGACAAGCGTCGACTGTTCACGGCGGTGCTGGCGCGCTACCGCGAGCGCGTCTCGGCGCGGACCCTGGCCCCGCTCGACGCCGACGACGCCGGTCTGGGCGCGATCGAGGCGGTCTTCACCACCCTGGCGCGGCGCGATCCGGCCGCACCGGTGCCGGGCTGTCTCGTCACCAACACGGCGTGCGAGCTCGGCCCGCACGACGACCTCGTCCGCGCCGGGCTGAAGGACGCGATCGACGGCCTGGCGCTCCGGCTCGAGCGGGTGCTCGCCCGCGCCCGTGCCCGCGGCGAGATCGCCCGCCATCTCGATCCCGGCGACACCGCGGCGCTGCTGGTCGGCCTCGCGCAGGGGCTGCGGGTGCTGGCGCGGCTGGGCGAGCCGCCCGAGCGCCTCGACCGCATCGTCCGCGCCGGCCTCGCGCCGCTGCGCCGTGAGACACATACCACCACCCCGAAAGGACCGAACCATGGCCGAGTTGATGCCGCGTCGACCGGTGCCGACCCTCGCCGTGCCGACGACCGCCGGTGACACCTGGTCGATCACCGAGCGCCGGCCCGAGAATTTTTCGATGATCGTGGTCTATCGCGGCCTGCACTGTCCGGTGTGCAGCGGATACCTGAAGGATCTCGACAGCAAGCTCGACCTGTTTACGCGGCGCGGCGTCGACGTCATCGCCGTTTCCGCCGACCCGGCCGAACGGGCCGACGCCGCCAAGCGCGACTGGGGGCTCGAGCGTCTGACGCTCGGCTACGGTCTCGGCCTGGACACCGCGCGCGACTGGGGGCTCTTCGTCTCCGCCGGCATCGGCACGACGTCGGCCGGCCTCGAGGAGCCGGCACAGTTTCCCGAGCCCGCGCTTTTCCTCGTCAAGCCCGACGCCACGCTCTACTTCGCGAGCGTACAGTCGATGCCGTTCGCGCGGCCCAGCTTCGCCGAGGTGCTCAAGGCGCTCGATTTCGTCCTCGAGCGCGACTACCCGGCGCGCGGCGAACTCCCGCAGGCGGCCTGAGCGCGGGCGGCCCGAGCGTGGGCGGCGGCCTCACGCCACGGCGCGGGCGCGCCGCCGGTCGCGCCAAGCGTTGTAGCGCACCAGCCCCGGTGCCAGCACGCGCTCGTAGAGGGCTTCGGCGAGCGGGCGGATGCCGGGTGTGCGCGCCAGGCGCGCCAGCGCGCGATAGCGCGGCAGGCGCTCCCACACCCGCGCGAAGGCCTCGACACCGCCCACCAGGCGGCCGTCGGGTTCGGCGGCGTAGAACCGGCGCTTGGCGCCCTCGCCGTCGATCCCCCAGCGCTCGAGCGCCCGCGGTTCCGCGCTGATGTCGACCCAGTCCAGGGCCGCGTCCGTCCGCGCCGCGAGCTCGCGGTAGTGTTGGACCTCGGCACCGCAGATGGGACAGGCGCCGTTGTAGTAGACGGTGAGCCGTTCGCTCATCGTGACCTCGTCGCGGGTGAAAAAACGTGAGGTTCGAGCAGCCGCGCCATCACCGCCCGGCGGACGGGCGGCCAGGCGGCGACCGCCTGCAGGCCGACGCCGCTCACCTGGCGTAACGCCGCCTCCGGCCGCTGCACCGAGCGGTTGAGCGCGTCGATGAACCAGAAGACCAGCCGGGTCTCGGCGAGGCGGGCGCGTTCGTAGCGGCGGAGCTGTTCGGCCTTGGCGAAGCCGGGGCCGGCGGCGAGCTCGCCGAGGGCGACGGCGTCGCGCAGGCTGAGGTTGAACCCTTGAGCGCCCAAAGGCGAGACCGCGTGCGCCGCCTCGCCGAGGATCAGCGCGCCGGGGCCGGCCAGGCGCTCGGCCAACAGGCCGACGACGGGCACCGCGGCGCGGCCCTCCACCTCCACCATCCGGCCGTGACGACCCCGATCCTGGGCCATGCAGGCCTCCAGAAAGGCGGCGTCGTCGAGTTCGGCGAGCCGCTCGCCCGCTTCGGCCGGCTCGAGCCAGACCAGGCTGACCCGCGCCGGGCCCGCCGGCACGGTGGTGAACGGGCCACCCGCTTTGTGGATCTCGGTGGAGATGTTGTCGTGACCGCCGGTGATCGCGAGCTTGGCGGTGTTGGCGAGCTGACCGTAGTCGTGGCGCCGCACGGCGATCTTGAGGGCCTCGCGCACCCGCGAGCTCTTGCCGTCGGCGCCGACCAAAAGCGTCGCCTCGAGGTGGCGGCCGTCGTCGAGGGTGAGCCGCCAGTCGCCGCGGCGGCGGTCGACCTCGACCAGCGGCGCCGGCACCGTCGTCACGCCCGCCTCCGCGGCGGCGGCGCGCAGGGCCTCGATCAGCGCCGCGTTCGGCACGTTCCAGGCGAAGGCGTCGAGGTCGAGCTCGTCGGCGAGGAAGAGGATCTCCTCGCCGTCGCCGTCGCCGCGGTTGACGATGCGCAGGCCTCGCAACGGTGCGTCGTCCGCGACCGCGGGCCAGACGCCCAAATCGCGCAGAGAGTCGGCCTGCGGCGCCATCACCGCGGTCGTGCGTCCCGTCGGCGGCAGCGTGTCGGCGGCCGGATCGACCAAGGCCGTGGCGCGGCCGGCGCGCGCCAGGGCGAGGGCGGCGGTGAGGCCGGAGGGGCCGCCGCCGACCACGGCGGCTTCGAATCTGAGCGTGTTCATAGCGGTGGAGATAAGGCCCGCGACCGCCGCCGGCCAGGGGTGGGCCCCCGGTCGCATGCACGCCCGCGGATGTCGCGGTCGCGCGAGCGCGGCGGCGGACCTGTGGCAGGCTTTCGCGGCGGTCCGGGGACTCGGCGCAGCGTGGAGGGGGCATGGGCGACATCGCGGCGGCGGCCCGCCTCGACGGCGGTTTCGTCGACGGTCTGATGGCCGTGGACGCTCCCATCGGCCGCGCCCGCGGCCTGCCCAACGCCGCCTACACCGATGGCGACGTCGTCGCGCTCGAACAGCGCCGCTTGTGGCGGCGGGGCTGGGCCTGCGTCGGCTTCGCCAGCGACGTTGCCGAAGCCGGAGACGCCCGCCCGGTGGAGCTCGCCGGCGCGCCCTTGTTGCTGCTGCGCGCCAAGAGCGGCGAGGTCCGCGTCTTCCACAACGTCTGCCGCCATCGCGGCATGAAGCTCGCCGACGAACCGACGCGCTTCGCCCACGTCATCCGCTGCCCCTACCACTCCTGGTGCTACGACCACGGCGGCCAGCTGATGATCGCGCCGCACGTCGGCGGCCCCGGCTGCAACGTCCATCCCGACCTCGACAAGGGCGAGCTCGGGCTCGTCGCCGTCCGCAGCGCGGTGTGGTGGGACTTCGTCTTCGTCGACCTCGACGGCGAGGCGCCCGCCTTCGCCGACTGGATCGCGCCGCTCGCGCGCCGCTGGGCCGGCTTCGACGTCGCGCGCTTTCGTGCCCCGCACGCCGAGGAGGGCGCGTTCACGCTGGAGCTGGCGGCGAACTGGAAGCTCGCGGTCGAGAACTACGTCGAGGCCTATCACCTGCCCTGGGTCCATCCCGGGCTCAACAGCTATTCGCGGCTGGAGGATCACGACAACATCGTCGAGGTGGGGGCGTTCTCGGGCCAGCTCACCCGCGCCTACCAGCCCGCGCTCGACGCCGCCGGCCGGCGCTTTCCGGCGTTCGAGGATCTCGATCCGTTCTGGGCGAGCGGCGCCGAATACGTCGCGCTCTACCCGAACCTGCTGTTGGGTATCCACGGCGATCAGGGCTTCGGCATCCTGCTCGAGCCCAAGGGCGTGGCGCGCACCACCGAGCACGTCCGCCTCTACTACGTCGACGCCGCCGCCGCGCGCGCCGACCTCGGCGAGCTGCGTCGGCGATCGCTCGAGCTGTGGCGGGAGGTCTTCGCCGAGGACGTCGCCGTGGTCGAGGGCATGCAGGCCGGCCGCGCTTCGCCCGCCTTCGACGGCGGCCGGTTCTCGCCGGCGATGGACCCGCCGACCCACGCCTTTCATCGCTGGGTCGCGGGTCGGCTGCTGGCGCCGTGACGGCGGCGACCAGCGAGGCCGAACTCGCCCGGCTCTACGCCGAGGAGGCCGAGCGCGAGCAGGCGCGCGGACGCGGTGAGGCCGCCGCCTTTTGGTGGACGCAGGCGCTGGTGACGGCGCTGGTGGCCGGCGAGACGGCGATCGTCGTCGCCGCCCGCGGCCGTCTTCGCGCGGAGCGCCGCTTGGATTAGGCTCTGCGGAGGACGAGCGGGGAGCACGACGATGGCGCTGCAACGCTTCAACCTGAACGACCCGGAAGGTGGGCTGGTGCGGGCGCTCACCGACGGCATGGAGACGCGGCTGTTCTGGGGCAAGCACGCCATGCTGTCGGTGCTGACCTGCGCGCCCAGCGCCGCCGGCGAGGTCCACCACCACGAGGAGGAGCAATGGGTGGTGGTGATCGAGGGCGCCGGCGTGCTCGTGGTCGCCGCGGAGGAGCTCGACGTCGGTCCGGGCGACGTCTGCCACATCCCCGCCGGCACCCCGCACAACTTCATCGCCGGTCCGGCGGGCGCGCGCATCCTCGACATCTTCAGCCCGCCGCGGGCGGCCTACACCCGCCCCGACGGCCGCGGCTTCGCCGCCCGGTGAGCCCCTCCGTCAAGCTTTTCGCAACCTCCGGCCTGTAGCGTCACCCCACATCCGACTTTTGTCTCCACCTCTAAACGAGGTGCCTCGTGCCCTTTGGATGTCGGCGACACCGTCGCCCCGGACTCGCGTTCGCGCTGGTCGCGCTCGCGGTCTTTCCCGGTGCCATCCTCGCGGCGACGCCCGCGGCTGCACCGGCGCCGCGTTCCACCGCCACCGCCCGGCTCACCGTGGTCGTGCCCGCCGACGACGTGCGACGCGCGATCGCCCGCCACTGCCGCGACCAAGTCACCACCGGTCCCGTCCCGGTCGTCGAGGTGCCCGCGGCGACCCCGGGCGTGCCGTCCGACGGCCGCTTCGTGGGCTGCGCCTCGGGCGACACGGTGTTCGTCGTGCCGGAGCCGGGCTGAACGCCGCGCCGCTCAAAAGCGCCGTTCGTCGGCGCCGCTCGGACCCTCGACGTTGAACACGGCCGGGGTGTCCCAGCGCAACGGCAGACGCCAGCGGTTGCCGGCGTAGAGCCGGCGGGTCGGCAGCTCGACGCAGTCGTCGCCGGCGGCGTCGCAGTGGCGGCCGCCGTAGAGCAGCGCGTTGGTGTTGCCGGCGTTGACGAGGACGAGCGTGTCGCCGCGTCGCTCGCCACGGATCTCGGCCCGCGGCGCCTCGGGCCGGCCGAGCACCAGCACGCCGTAGCCCACCAGCACCTGGAGCGCGTTGGTGGCGCTGGTGGTGGCACCGCTGACCGGGCGCACCCCGACGCGCCAGACGCGCTCGCGCTCGCCCGGCTCGTCGAGGCGGGCGAGGCGCACGATGCGGCGCGCGCCGGGCTCGAGCACCAGCCGGCTCGGTGCCGCCAGCAGGCCGAGGGCCTCGGGGTCCGCGACGGTGCGTCGGCGTTCGTCGTCGCTGCCGGGGGCGACGACCTCGGCGGGCTCGACGACGACGTAGGCGGTCTCCTCGCCGCGGTTGCGGACCTCGACGTCGGCGGTGGCGCCGGCGTGCCCGGCGAGTTCGACGATGAGGCGGTCGAGCGCGATCTGCGCCCCCGCCGGCGTGGCGGTCGCGGCCAGCGCGAGCAGGCTCAAGAGGAGGAATCGAGGGATCGGCATGGCACGTCTCCGAGGCGGCGATAGCCGGTGGTGGGCGCGAGTTCGGGCAGCTGCAGACGGCATGACCGGCCGTCCACGCTGGCGGTCAGCCCCGGCCGGCCGGCGCCGAGCTCGGCCTGAAACCAGCCGCCGTCGTCGGTGAAGGCGGGCGGCGTGGTGTCGAGCCGGGCCCCCGCCAGCGGCCGGCCGCCGGGGTCGACCAGGCGGGCGAAGACGGTGACCAGCGACCGCACGGTCCAGCGCTCGCTCGCCACGCTGCCGGGATAGAGGCTGACGGTGCGCGGCCGGCCGTCGTAGGCGACCAGCGGCCCCTCGACCTGTTTCAGCCGCACCCGATAGGCGGCGTAGGCCGCCAACGGCACGGCGGCACGGGCTCCGGGTCGCAGCCGGCGGCGGGCGCGGTCGTCGACGACGACCTCGAAGACGCTGTCGGCGCCGGCGCCGTCGCCGGCGGCGAGCTGCACGACCAGCGCGCTGGCGCCGCCGCGGCCGC
>CAZCVH010000001.1:0-47235 GCA_964502115.1 uncultured Geminicoccaceae bacterium | reverse complement strand
GCATGCCGGTGTGCTTGCCGGAGCAGTTGTTGTGCACCGGCGTCGGCACCCCGCCTGCGCGACGCAACTCGCGGGCGGCGTCGCGGTCGAGCGGGGCGTGGGCGCCGCAGGCGAGGTCCGCCTCGGCGAGACCTGTGCGCGCGAGCCACGCCGCCACGCGCTCGGTGTGTATCGGCTCGCCCGAGTGCGAGGCGCAGGCGAGCGCCAGCTCGGCATCGCCGAGCGCGAAGGCGTCGGCGGCGCCGATCTCCACCAGCGGCACCGCCTGGATCGGCTTGATCGCCGAGCGCGGAAACACGGGCACCTCGGCGTCGCCCACCCGCGCGGTGGCGCGCCCTCCACTCTCGGCGACGGCCACGGCGACGCGGTGCCGGCTCTCCACGGCGGGCCCGCGCCAAACCTCCACGGCCAGCGGCGTCGTCATGCCCGCCGGCGCTCCGGCGCGTCGGCCTCCGCGAGCAGGCGCTTCAGATAGCGGCCGGTGTGGCTGGCCTCGACCTCGCAGACGGCCTCGGGCGGCCCTTCGGCGACGAGGCGGCCGCCGCCGGTGCCGCCCTCGGGGCCGAGGTCGAGGACCCAGTCGGCGGTCTTGATGACGTCCAGATTGTGCTCGATGACCAGCACGGTGTTGCCCTGATCGACCAGGGCGTGGAGGACCTCCAAGAGCTTCTTGACGTCCTCGAAGTGCAGGCCCGTCGTGGGCTCGTCGAGGATGTAGAGGGTCTGGCCGGTGGCGCGCCGCGACAGCTCCTTGGCGAGCTTGACGCGCTGGGCCTCGCCGCCCGAGAGCGTCGTCGCCTGCTGGCCGAGCTTGACGTAGCCGAGGCCGACCGTCTCCAGCGTCGCCAGCTTGTGGCGCACCGCCGGCACGCCGTCGAAGAACTTGACCGCGTCCTCGACCGTCATCTCGAGCACGTCGGCGATGGAGTGGTCGCGGTAGGTGACCTCCAGCGTCTCGCGGTTGAAGCGCTTGCCCTTGCAGGCGTCGCAGGTGACGAAGACGTCGGGCAGGAAGTGCATCTCGATCTTGATGACGCCGTCGCCCTGACAGGCCTCGCAGCGCCCGCCCTTGACGTTGAAGGAGAAGCGCCCGGGCCGGTAGCCGCGCGCGCGGGCCTCGGGCAACCCGGCGAACCACTCGCGGATGGGGGTGAAGGCGCCGGTGTAGGTGGCGGGGTTCGAGCGCGGCGTGCGGCCGATCGGCGACTGGTCGATGTCGACCACCTTGTCGACGTGCTCCAGGCCGCGGAGCCCGTCGTGCGCGCCAGGGTGGCCGCGGGCGCCGGTGAGCTGGCGCGCCAAGGCCGGGTACAGCGTGTCGACGATGAGCGACGACTTGCCGCTGCCCGACACACCGGTGACGCACAGGAAGAGCCCGAGCGGCAGGCTGGCGGTGACGTTCTGGAGGTTGTTGGCGCGCGCGCCCTCGACCGTGAGCCATTTGTCCTGCCCCGGCCGGCGGCGGGGCGAGGGGACGGGGATACGCCTCAGGCCCGCGAGGTACTGGCCGGTCAGGCTCTCCGAGCGGTGCACGACCTCCTCGGGCGTGCCGGACGCCACCACGAGCCCGCCGTGGGCGCCCGCACCCGGGCCCATGTCGACGAGATGGTCGGCGCTGCGGATGGCGTCCTCGTCGTGCTCGACGACGATGACCGTGTTGCCGAGATCGCGCAGGTTGGCGAGCGTCTCCAAGAGGCGGTCGTTGTCGCGCTGGTGCAGGCCGATCGAGGGCTCGTCGAGGACGTAGAGCACGCCGGTGAGGCCCGAGCCGATCTGCGAGGCGAGGCGGATGCGCTGGCTCTCGCCGCCCGAGAGCGTGCCGCTGTCGCGCGCGAGCGTGAGGTAGCCGAGGCCGACGCGCTCGAGAAAGCCGAGGCGCTCGTTGATCTCCTTGAGGATGCGCTGAGCGATCTCGCGGTATTGCGGGCGTAAGCTGTCGGCGACGCCGTCGAACCAGCGCGCGGCATCGGAGATGGAGAGCGCCGCCACCTCGCCGATGTGCCGCGCGTCGACCTTGACCGCGAGCGCCTCGGGCTTGAGCCGGTAGCCGGAGCAGGCCTCGCAGGGGGCCGTCGCCAAGTACTTCGAGAGCTCGTCCCGCAGCCAGGCGCTGTCGGTCTCGCGCCAGCGACGCTCGAGGTTCGGCACCACGCCCTCGAACGGCCGCTCGATGTCGTATTTCCTCAGCCCGTCGGCATAGTGCAGCGGCACCTTCTGCTCGCCGGAGCCCCAGAGGATCACGTCCTGCACGCTTTTAGGCAGGTCCTTGAAGGGGGTGGCGAGGTCGAAGTCGTAGAAGTCGGCGAGGCTCTCCAGCGTCTGGGTGTAGTACTGAGCCGTCGAGTTGGCCCAGGGGTCGATGGCGCCGTCCGCGAGCGCGCGCGACCGGTCCGAGACGACCAGCTCCGGGTCCATGTACATCCGCCGGCCGAGGCCGTCGCATTCGGGGCAGGCACCTGACGGGTTGTTGAAGGAGAACAGCCGCGGCTCGATCTCGTCGATGGTGAAGCCGGAGACCGGACAGGCGAAGCGGGCCGAGAGCGTGAAGAGATCAAGGGTGTCGGCGTTCTCGACGGTGAGGAGGCCGTCGGACAGTTCCAGCGCCTGCTCGACGCTGTCGGCGAGGCGGCCGGCGCTGTCGTCGTCGAGGACGAGCCGGTCGACCACGACGTCGATGTCGTGCTTCTTCTTCTTGTCGAGCTTCGGCGTCTCGTCGAGCTCGTAGCGCTCACCGTCGATCTTGACGCGCTGAAAGCCCCGCCGCTGCAGCTCGGCGAGCTCCTTTTTGTACTCGCCCTTGCGGTCGCGGACGACGGGGGCGAGCAGGTAGAGCCGCGCACCCGGCCCGAGCTCGAGGATGCGGTCGACCATCTGCGAGACGGTCTGGCTCTCGATCGGCTCGCCGGTGGCGGGCGAGTAGGGGATGCCGACGCGCGCCCACAAGAGGCGCATGTAGTCCCAGATCTCGGTGACGGTGGCGACGGTCGAGCGCGGGTTCTTGGAGGTGGTCTTCTGCTCGATCGAGATCGCCGGCGACAGGCCGCTGATGTGGTCGACGTCGGGCTTTTGCGACAGTTCGAGGAACTGGCGGGCGTAGGCGGAGAGGCTTTCGACGTAGCGGCGCTGGCCCTCGGCGTAGATGGTGTCGAAGGCGAGCGAGCTCTTGCCCGAGCCGGAGAGGCCGGTGACGACGACCAGTCGGTTTCGCGGCAGGTCGACGTCGATCGACTTGAGGTTGTGCTCGCGCGCGCCGCGAACGCGGATGTGATCGTCCATGCGCCCTGCCGGTAGCTGCGTCTTCGCCGTCCGATCAATATGGCGCAGGGGTCGGGTCGGGGCCAGGGTCCAACGCGAGGGCGTTCACGGCCGGTTCAATGCCGCCGCGCCACGGCTCGCTCACCCTTGCCCGGAAGGAATCTCGATCATGCGCAGCGTCGTCGCCGGTTTCATCGCGCTCGCCGTAGCGGCGCTCGGCGGCGGCGCATCGGTGGCCCGAACCGAGGCTTACCACCTCGAAGCCGAGATGCGCTTTCTCGGCATGAAGGTCGGCCGGATCGAGCTGGAGGCGGCGGAGAACGGCGACACGCGTGACCAGCGGCTGGCGATGGCCACCACCGGGCTGGTCGAGCGCCTCACCGGCTTCAAGGGCGAACTCACCGCGCGCTCGCGTGTCCACGACGGGCCACCGGCGACGCTCGACTTCCGCAGCTTCACCGAGACCGATCGAGCCACGCGCGAGGTTCAACTGCGCTATGACGGCGAAGGCGGGGTCATCGAGGTCGCGACCTTCAAGCGCGGCAAGCCGCGCGGCACCGAGGTGCCCGTGGCGATGCGGGAGGGGACCGTGGATCCGCTGACCGCGCTCGCCGCCGTGCGCCAGTGGCTCGTCGAGGTCCGCGACGACCCACCCGCCGAGACCACCGTCGCGATCTTCGACGGCCGCCGACGCTACGACCTCCACATCACCTTGAGGGACCGCCGCGTCGCCGAGTTCGCCAGCGGGCCGACGCCCGTCTTGGAGGTCCGGCTCGAGAGCGAGCCGCTCGCCGGCTTCGACGACGAGTCCGACGCCCCCCGCCCGATCACGGTGTTGATGAGCGACGACGACGTCCTGGTGCCGCTGGTGCTGCGGACCGAAGTCATGGGCGATCTCACCGCCGCGCTCTACACCAAGCGCGTGTGCGCCGAGCGCGCGCCGGAGGCGCGCTGCCGCGAGTACCGCTACTGAGGCCGACCGGCGCTCTTCAAGCAGCCCTCAGTGCGCGAGCAGTGCGCGCGCCTGCTCGATCCAGTTCTCGCGCTCGAAACGCCCGCTGAAGCCGAGCTTTTCTTCGAGCTCCTCGATCTCCTGCGCCGTCAGGCCGGCGAGCTTTCGATAGCTCGTGATGCCGTGGTCCTTGAGCGTCTGGGCGAATTTCGGCCCGATGCCCCGGATCTGGGTGAGGTCGTCGTCGCCGGTCTCCGGGGCGGGCGTGGCCGCCGCGGTCTCGGGCTGGTGGACCTCGCTCGTCGCCTTTTCGGCGGCGTCGTGGATGGCGCTGTGCGGCGGCTCTTTCGCCGGGTCGTTGGCCGGAGCCGGCGCGGCGGTCGCCGGCGGCGGCGCGTCGATGTCCGATTCCGCCTTCTTCTTCGTGCTCGGCGTCGGTTCGACCGGGCGCGGCTCCGGGTGCGGCATGTCGGCCGCGGGCGAGTGCCAAGTTTCGGCCTCCGCCGTCGTCTCGGCCGCAATCTTGGTCCAGCGCTGCAGCATCCGATTGACGTATTCCTGCTGTAGCGACACCAGCGTCATCGGATCGCGGCAGCCGAGCGCCCTCACGCTCGTCTGCACCGTGTCGAGCTGCTGGTCCTGCAACAGCTTCATCAGTTGTTGAGGGGACGACATCGGCTGACGCATCACGTCGAAAAACGGGTTCTTCACCGGAGACCTCCAACGGTCGGGCACGGGTTCACCCGTGCTCTTGCTGCGCTGCAACAGCTCTGTAACATATCGTCGTCAAGGTGTGGAAGCCGGACGTCAAGCGTCATTTGGTGCGACGACTTAAACCAGGGCATCGATGGCGTTCCCGACTTCCAGCCAGCGTTCCTCCAGCCGCGCGAGGCGCTGCTCGACCTCGCGCAGCTCGCGTCCCGCCGTTTCCGCCGTCGTCGTATCGGCGAACGAGGCGGGATCGGCGAGGGTTGCGGCCAGCTCGCTCTTCTTGCGCTCCAATGCCTCGATCTCGCGCTCGACGTCCTTCAGCTCCTTGCGCAGGGGCGCCAGTTTCTGCCGCCGAGCCGTCGGGTCCGGGCGGCCCTTCGCCGGCGCCACCGCCCCCGTCGACGACCCCGGCGACGGGGGCGGGGCGGCCGTGGCGGCCGGCAGCTGGCCGTCCTTCAAGAAGCGTCGGTAGTCCTCGAGGTCGCCCTCGAACCGCTCGACCCGGCCGTCCTTCACCAACCACAGCCGGTCGGCGGTGAGCTCCAAGAGCTGAAGGTCGTGGCTGACGATGACGACGCCGCCGGGGAACTCGGCGAGGGCTTCGACCAACGCCTCGCGCGAATCGATGTCGAGGTGGTTGGTGGGCTCGTCGAGGATGAGGAGCTGGGGCGCGTCCACGCACAACAGGCAGAGCGCGAGGCGCGCCTTCTCGCCGCCGGAAAGCTGGCCCGCCGGGGTCTCGCACTTCTCCGCGCCGAGGCCGAAGCGGGCGAGCTCGGCGCGGAGCGCCTGCTCGCGGGTGTCGGGACGGCGCGCGCGGAGATGGGCGAGCGAGCTCGCCCCCGCGTCGAGATCCTCGATTTGATGTTGCGCGAAAAAACCGACGCGCAAGTCGCGGGCGCGCACCACGTCGCCCGCCAGCGGCTGCAGCCGCCCGGCGAGCAGCTTGGCGAGGGTGGACTTGCCGTTGCCGTTGGCGCCCAGGAGCGCGATGCGGTCGTCCGGGTCGAACCGCAGGTTCAGTTTGCGCAGGACCGGGCGGCCGTCGTAGCCCACCGCCGCGTCGTCGAGGGTGATCATCGGCGGCGAGGGCGGGGTCGGGTGCGGCAGCTTGAAGACGACCTCGGGCTCGGGGGGGCGCAGCTCCACCTCGCCCAGCTTCTCGATCATCTTGAGCCGCGCCTGGGCCTGGCGAGCCTTCGAGGCCTTGTAGCGGAAGCGGTCGACGAACGACTGCAGATGGGCCTTTCGGGCGTCGATCTTTTCCTTCTCCTTGGCCTTGAGCGCGTCCTGCTCGGCCCGCTTTCTGGCGAAGGCGTCGTAGTTGCCGCGGTAGAGCGTGAGCCGGCGCTGGCCGAGATGGATGATCTGCTCGGGGACCTCGTTCAACAGCGAGCGGTCGTGGCTGACCAGGATCAGCGTGCGCGGGTAGCGCTTGAGGTGCTCGGTGAGCCAGAGCGCGGATTCCAGATCGAGATGGTTGGTGGGCTCGTCGAGCAGCAAGAGATCGGGCTCGCGAAAGAGCACCGCACCCAGGGCGACGCGCATGCGCCAGCCGCCCGAGAAGTCCGACAGCGGTAGCGCCTGGGCGGCGTCGTCGAAGCCCAGCCCCTTGAGGATGCGCGCCGCCTTCGCCGGCGCGGCGTCGGCGCCGATCTCGTGCAGGCGCGATTCGACCTCGGCGATGCGCATCGGATCGTCGCCGTGCTCGCGCTCGGCCACGAGCGCCGCGCGTTCGGTGTCGGCCGCCAGCACCGCGTCGAGCGGCGTCGCCCGCCCGCCCGGCGCCTCCTGGGCGACGGCGCCGACGATGAGCCGCTCGGGCATCGAAAGCGTGCCCTGATCGGGCTCGATCTCGCGCGCCAAGAGCTTCAACAGCGTCGTCTTGCCGGTGCCGTTGCGGCCGACGAGGCCGTAGCGCGTGTCCATCGGCAGCCGCAGGTCCGTGCCCTCGAGCAGCGCGCGGCCCTTGATGCGGACGGTGACGCCGGAAAGCGTGATCATCGCCCGGCGCTCAGCCCTCGACGTCCGCGGCGACGCGCATCGCCTGGATCTTGTCCGGGTTCGCCGGCGGCTCGCCCTCTTGGATGGCGTCGACGTGCTCCATGCCGGACCTCACCTGGCCCCAGACGGTGTACTGGCCCTTCAGGTGCGGTGCCGATTGAAAGCAGATGAACCACTGGCTATTGGCGCTGTTGGGGTCGGCGGTGCGCGCCGCCCCGCAGGTGCCGCGCTCGAACGGCAGCTTGGAGAACTCGGCCTTCAGGTTCGGCTTCTCGGACCCGCCGCGGCCGGTGCCGGTGGGATCGCCCGACTGCGCCATGAAGCCCGGGATCACCCGGTGGAAGGTGACGCCGTCGTAGAAGCCCTCGCGGGCGAGCTCCTTGATGCGGGCGACGTGGTTCGGCGCGCTCTCGGCCATCAGCTGGATCACGACCCGGCCGTGGGCGAGGTCGAGGTATAGGGTGTTCTCGGGGTCGAGGTCGGCCAAGGCGGTCTCCTGCAGCGTGGAAGCAAGGGTATCGTCATCCGCGCGCGCCGATGACGGCCGGAGGTGTGATCAGATCGAGGGGGCGGTGCGTTCCGGCCGGCACTCGATCCGCTCGACGCGTGCGCCGAAATCGGCCGGCTGATCGGCGCGACGCACCCCGTCGCCAACGATTACGGCGGAGCTCGACGAGAATGTCGCGAGATGATCGTCCGTGCTCCGCATCTCGGCGCGGATCTCGCCGAGTTCACGTCGCAGCTGGGTCTCGCCCTCTTGCAGCGACTTCAAGACCTCGTAGAGCCGTTCGTTGGTGACAGGTTCGGCCATGGGTTCATCCCTGTCGAAAGCTTAGGCCGCTCGCCTCGCCGCGTCGAGCGTGGGCCGACGCTCGCCCGTCACCCCTCCACGTCGGCGGCGACGCGCATCGAGACGATCTCGGTCGGGTCTTCCGGCGGCTGGCCGGGCTCGATCGCGTCGACGTCGTCCATGCCGTCCACGACCTGGCCCCACACCGTGTACTCGCCGTTCAGATGCGGGGCGGCGTCGAACATGATGAAGAACTGGCTGTTGGCGCTGTTCGGGTCGGAGCTGCGAGCCATGCCGACCGTGCCGCGCTCGAACGGGACATCGGAGAACTCGGCGTCGAGGTCGGGCAGCTCCGAGCCGCCGCGGCCGGTGCCGGTGGGATCGCCCGTCTGCGCCATGAAGCCCGGGATCACCCGGTGGAAGATGATGCCGTCGTAGAAGCCCTCGCGCGCGAGCGTTTTGATCCGCTCGACGTGGTTCGGCGCCGTCTCGCCCAACAGCTCGATGGTGACGGACCCGGTCTCGAGCTCGAGGATCAGTATCTCCTCGGCCTGCTGGGCCGTGGCGGCCGTGGCGAGGCCGAGGGCCAACAGCGGTCCGAGCAGCCGGGCGGAAAAGCGCATGCGGTCGTTCCTCCATCGATCCTCGACGCTCAGGGGCCACAGTCGGCGGCCGGACGCAAGACCCGCGCTCAGTCGCCGGCGGCCGGCTGGGCGGCACCCCGGACAGCCGTGCCGGCGGTGGTGGCGAGGCTCAGGTCGTGCAACACCGCGAAGGCGCACGGGATCACGATCAACACCAGCACGGTCGAGGCCAAGAGCCCGAAGGCGAGCGAGGTCACCAGCGGGATCAGCACCTGCGCCTGCAGGCTGGTCTCGAACAGGATGGGCGTGACGCCAGCGATGGTCGTGAGCGAGGTCAGCACCACCGCGCGGAAGCGGTCGCGGCTGGCCTGCTTGGCGGCGGCGACGACGTCACCGTACTCGCGCGCGCGGATCTTCACGAAGGTCACGAGCAGGATCGAATCGTTGACGACGATGCCGGCCAGCGCCGCGAAGCCCAGCACCGACGGCATCGAGAGGTCGAGGCCCAGCGCCAGATGGCCGCCGACGACGCCGATGGCGGCGGTGGGGATCGCCAACAGCACGATCATCGGCTCGGCGTAGCTGCGGAAGAGGAAGCTCAACAGCACGAACATCGCCAGCACGCCGATCAGGAAGGCGCGGCGCATCGAGGCGCCCGTCTCCGCCTGCTCGGCGCGCTCGCCCTCGAGGTTCACCGTGAGCCCGGGATCACGCGCCTCCAGCTCGGGCACGATCTCCACGAGCGCCGTGTCGAGCAGTTGGTTGACGTTCATCGCCGCACGGTCGACCTCGCCGGTGAGGGTGACGACGCGCTCGCCGTCGACGCGGTTGATCTGCGCGAGCCCGCGGTCCCAGGCGAAGTCGGCGACGGTCCCGAGCGGCACCATGCCGTCGTCGGGGAGGTGGATCGGGAACGTCTCCAGATCCGCCACGGCGTCGCGGTCGGGCCGGCTCAACAGCACGTTGACCTCGACGGTCTCGCGGCCGAGCTGCAGCTCGGTGGCCATGTCGCCGGTGAGCGCGGCGCGGACCTGATCGGCCAGCATGCGGCCGTCGAGGCCGAGCGCACGCGCGCCCTCGCGCAGCGTCAGCCGGATCTCGGGCTTGCCCTCGCGCAGGTCGTGGTGGAGGTCGGTGACGCCATCGAAGCGGCCGAGCCAGGCCTGCAGCTCGTCGGCGGCGCGCCCCAGCGTGGCGAGGTCGTCGCCTTTGAGCTGGATCTCGATCGCCCGCCCGCCGGGGCCGATGATCGGCTCTTTGAAGGTGACGACGCTGGCGTCCGCCACCGTGCCGACCGTCGCGCGCCAGCGGCGCAGGAGTTCCGGCACCGGGACGTGGCGCTCCTCGTTGGCGATGAGGTCGACGACGACGCTGGCCAGATGGGCGCCGTTCTCGCTGACGTCGGCGTTCTCGCCCAGGCGCACGAAGCGGGCGCGTACCAGCGAGCGGCCCTCGGGGTGTGTGGCCGTGGTGGCGGCGTCGACCTCGTCGAGGCCCGCCAGGAGGTCGTCGACTACCGCGCGGGTGCGGGCGAGCGGGGTGCCCTGGGGCATCAGCACGCGGGCCTCGATGGTATCGCCCTCGAGGTCGGGAAAGGCGCGAAAGCCGACCTGACCGCCCGCCACCAACGACACCGCAGCCAGCACCACGAAGGCGACGAGGCCCAAGACGAGGTAGCGCCACTCGACGGCACGGTCGATCAAGCGCCCGAGGACGTGCTCGCGCACGTGGTCGAAGCCCCGCCGCACGCCGCGATGGAAGCGCGACGGCCGGTCGTCGTCGACGAGCGCGCCCTTGACGTGGTGCGGCAAGATCAAGAACGCCTCGATGAGGCTGAACACCAGCACCATGATGAGCACCACCGGCACGGCCGAGAGCACTTTGCCGATGTTGCCCTCCAAGAAGGCGAGCGGGACGAAGACGCAGATCGAGGTGGCGAAGGAGGCGAAGACGCTGGGGACGACCTGCCGCGCCCCGGCGACCGCGGCGTCGGCGGGCGCCATGCCCTCCTGCCGCTTGGCGGCGATGTTCTCGGCGATGACGATGCTGTCGTCCATGATCACGCCGATGGCGATCAACAGCGCCACCATCGTGATCATGTTGATCGAGTAGCCGAACGCCACCATCGCCGCGCAGGCGGCGAGGAAGGTCGCCGGCAACGCCATCGCCACCCAGAAGGCGAAGCGGAACGAAAAGACCGCCCACATCACCGCGAAGACCAGCCCGAGGCCCAAGATGCCGTTCTCGACCAGGAGGTCGACGCGGTCCTGGACCACCGAGGCGGTGTCGCGGGTGATGACGTGGCGCACGCCCGGTGCTGCGGTGGCGCGCTCGCGCTCCAAGAAGCGGTCGACCTCGGCCTTGAGGTCGAGGGTGTCCTGGTCGTCGTTCTTCTTGATCCCGAGCACGGCGGCGCGCTCACCGTCGAGCTCGATCCGCACGGCGTCGTCGTCGTAATCCTCGGTGATGCGCGCGATCTGTCCGAGGCGGACCTCGCCGCCGCTGTCGCCGCCGACGATGACGAGATCGGCGAAGCGCGCGGGCGAGCGGCGCTTGTCGGCGAGCCGCACGAGCAGGTCCTGGCCGCGGGTCTCCACCGTGCCGGTCGGCAGATCCAGGCTCTGACGCCGGACGATGTCGGCGACCTCGCCCAGGTCGAGCCCGAATCGCCTGAGCATCGCCGGGTCGAGCTCGATGCGGATCTCCGGCACGGCGAAGCCGCCGACGTCCACCGTGCGCACGGAGGTCTCGCGCAGCAGCCGCGTCTTCAGATCCTCGGCGTAGCGCTTGAGATCGCGCTCGCCCATCGGGCCGGTGACGGCGATCGAGACGACGCGGTCGGTGAGGTTGAGCTCGCGCACCACCGGCGGCTCGGCGAGGTCGGGAAAGCTGTCGATGGCGTCGATCTCGGTGCGCACGTTGGCGACGAAGCGCGACAGATTACCGCCGTCGCGAAGATCCGCGGTGGTTGTGACGACGCCCTCGCGCGCCGCGCAGCGCAGCTCGTCGAGATCGACCAGACCCTCGAGCGCCTCCTCGATCGGCAGGCAGATGGCCTCCTCGCCGTCGGCGGCCGAGGCCCCGGGGTAGGGCACCGTGACGGCGACGCTGTCGGCCTCGAACTCGGGGAAGGTGGCGCGCTCGAGCTGGGGCAGGCTCACGGCGCCCAGCACCAGCATCAGCACCATGAGCAGGTTGGCGGCGGTGGGGTGGCGCGCGAACAGCTCGATCACGGCCGCGCCTCGCTCACCGTCGTCGGCGCCGGCGCGAGCGTGCGCGCGGTGACGTCGAGTGCCATGCCGGCGACGGCGGGTTGCAGGTCACTGACGACGACACGCTCGCCGGCGTCGAGGCCGGCCGCGATCACCGCCTCCTCGCCGATCACCGCGCCGAGGGTGACCGGGCGGATCACCAGCCGGTCGTCGACGTCGGCGAGGTAGAGCACCGCGTCGCGGTCGCGCCGGCGCACCGCCTCGAGCGGGACGACCAGGCGGTCCTCGAGCGGGCGCCCCTCGATCACGACCTCGACGAACATGCCCTTGGTCAGCGGTGGCCCGCCGCTCGGGCGGCGCATCGCATAAGGGTCGTCGACCGCGACGATGAGCCCGAGGGTGCGGGTCTGGGCGTCGACGCGGTCGCTCGCGCGCTCGAAGCGGGCGTCCCACGCGACGTCGAGGCGGCCTTCGCGCAGGCGCACCTCGACGTCGAAGCCGAGCCGCTCGGGGAGTTCGGCGAGGCCGCGGATGTCGAGCCGGCCGAGCTCGATGTCGTCGGGGATGAGCGGTCTCAGCTGGGCGAGGCCGAACTGGGCGTCGACCTCGGCGCGCTCGACGCTGTCGAAGTTGGCCAGCACCGTGCCGGGGCTGACGTACTCGCCCTCCTCGACCTCGACGTCGGCGACGCGGGCGTCGAAGGGCAGGTAGAGCTCGGTCCGCTCGAGGTCGAGCTCGGTGTCGCGCAGCTCGGCGCGGCGCACCTCGAGGTCGGCCTCGCGCACGGCGATCTCAGGGTCGAGCTCGGCGAAGCTGGAGCGCACGTTCTGGAGCTGCTCGCGGCGCATCAAGAGCTCGGTCTCGGCCTGGTCGACGGCGGCCTCGCTGGTGTTGCCGCGCTCGACGAGCTGGCGCTGGCGGGCGAGATCGGCCTCGGCGAGGCGCACCGCGCGCTCCTGGATCTCCAGCGAACGTTCGAGGTTCTCGCCGCGGATCTCGAGCTGCTCGATTTGGGCCTCGAGGCGGCGGATCTCGGCGCGGGCGCGGGTGGCGGCGAGCTCGAAATCGCTGCGCTCGATCTTCGCCAGGAGCGTGCCGGCCGGCAGCAGGCGGCCGCGCTCCAGGCGCTCGTGGCGTTCGACGATCCGGCCGGCGACCTCGGCGGTGGCGCGCCAGGTTCGCGCCGGCACGACCGTGCCGTAGCCGACCGTTCGCGGTGTGAGCGCGCGCGGTCGGACCTCGACGACCTCGACCGCGACCTTCCGCTCACTCGCCACGGGCGCGTCGGGAGCGCGGTCGGCGCGGATCTGCCAGGTGAGGAGGGCGACGCCCAGGAGCAGCGGCGGCAGGAGGAGCAAACGGCGCCAGCGGCGCGGCGACGGCGGGGCGGGGGCGGACATGGCGGCGTCGGGTGGTGGCACGGCAGCATTCATCGTCGTGCGCCCGCCCCGCAGGTCAAGCGCGACCTCGGCGCGCCGTCGCCCTCTCGACGGTGCTCGCTTGACAGCGTCGGGGGCCGCCGCAATCGTCGCGCCGTCTCGCGGGGATCATCCCGGTCATGGACCTCTACCTTCCGATCGCCGAGATGTCGGTGAACGCGCTGCTCGTCCTCGGGCTCGGTGCGGGCGTGGGCTTCCTCTCGGGGATCTTCGGCGTCGGCGGCGGCTTCTTGATGACGCCGCTGTTGATCTTCATCGGTATCCCGGCGGCGGTGGCGGTGGCGACCCAGGCGGCGCAGATCCTGGCGTCGTCGGTATCGGGGGTGCTGGCGCACACGCGCCGCCAAACGGTCGACTTCCGCATGGGCTGGGTCCTGACCGCGGGCGGCGCACTCGGCTCGACGCTCGGCGTGTTGGTGTTCTCGTGGTTCAAGCAGCAAGGCCAGGTCGACCTCCTGGTGGCGGTGCTCTACGTCGTCTTCCTGGGTATCGTCGGCGGCTTCATGCTGTTCGAGAGCGTCGCCAGTTGGTGGCGTTCGCGCCGCGCCGGCGGGCGGCTCGTACGCGAGCGCCGCCGCCGGAATTGGACCCATCACCTGCCGCTCAAGGTCCGCTTTCCGCGCTCGCGTTTGCGCATCAGCTTGGCGATGCCTTTCGCCGTCGGTTTCGGGGTCGGCATGCTGGGGGCGATGATGGGCGTCGGCGGCGGCTTCATCATCGTGCCCGCCATGATCTACTTCATCGGCATGCCGACGGCGGTGGTCATCGGGACCTCGCTGTTTCAGATCACTTTCGTGAGCGCGCTCACGACCTTCCTGCACGCGGTCAACAACGGCACCGTCGACGTCATCCTGGCGGCGCTCCTGATCGTCGGCGGCGTCGTCGGTGCCCAATGGGGCTCGCGCATCGGCGCCTTTCTGGGTGGCGAGCAGCTGCGGTTGTTGCTCGCCCTGCTGGTCCTCGCTGTCGCCGGCAAGCTCATGGGCGATCTCGTCATCGAGCCGCGCGACCGCTACTCGATCTCGCGTGAAGCTTGATCTTCAGACCGAGATATCGGGGATTTCTTCGAGGATACAACCATCGATCCGCCAGCTGCCGTCGTCCTGCTGCTCCATCAGGTAGTTGGCGACGACGGGCACGCCGTCGGGCCCGACGACGTAGACCCGCTGGGTGATCCGATCACGGTAGCGCACGACGTCGCGGAACTCGACGCGCTGCGGGCGGTAGACCGCAGCGTAGCCCCGCTCCACCATGGTCATGAATTGTCCGGGCGTCTCGAACATCCGACGGATCGCAGGCGAGGCGTAGCCGAAGGCTTCCGTTCCGTCGTCGCGCCGAAACGCATCGAGCTGGGCCTCGACGACCGCTTTGATCGCGTCCCGCTCGGCGGGCGCGAGGTCGATCGCGGCGGCGGGGACGATGCTGGCGAAGGTCAACAGCACGACGAGGGCGAGGCTGCGCATGGCCGATCTCCCGAGGTTGCAACCCCTGGGGACATAGCATCCCGCCGCTGCGCGACCACCGTTCCTCCCGCTCACCGGGTCGGAACGGGTACCTCACCGCGATAGTCGTAGAAGCCGCGCTTGGTCTTGCGCCCGAGCCAGCCCGCCTCGACGTATTTGATCAGCAGTGGACACGGCCGGTACTTACTGTCGTTGAGGCCGTCGTACAGGACCATCATGATCGACAGGCAGGTGTCGAGGCCGATGAAGTCGGCGAGCTCCAACGGTCCCATCGGATGGTTGGCCCCGAGCTTCATCGCCGTGTCGATGCTCTCGACGTTGCCGACACCCTCGAGGAGCGTGTAGACGGCCTCGTTGACCATCGGCAGGAGAATGCGGTTGACGATGAAGGCAGGGAAATCCTCGGCGGTCACGGATTCTTTGCCCATCTTGTGGGCGACGGTGCGGACCGCGCGGTAGGTATCCTCCTGGGTGGCGATGCCGCGGATCACCTCGATCAGATTCATCCGCGACACCGGGTTCATGAAGTGCATGCCGATGAAGCGCTCGGGACGATCGGTCGTCGCCGCCAGCCGGGTGACCGAGATCGACGACGTATTGGTCGCGATCACCGCCTCGGGGCGCAGCACCCGCAACAGCGATTGCAGTATCTTGCGCTTGATCTCCTCGTTCTCGCTCGCCGCCTCGATCACGAGCTCGACGTCGGCGAGCATGTCGTAATCGAGGCCGGTGCGGATACGCGCGAGCGTGGCCTGCACCTCGTCGTCGCGGATCACCTCGCGCTTGACGAGGCGCTCGAGGCCGCTGCGGATACGGGCGAGGGCGTCGTCCAGCCGCGCCTGGTCGACGTCGAGCAGGCGCACGTCGAAACCGTTCTGCGCCGCCACCTGCGCGATCCCGCCGCCCATCTGACCGGCGCCGACGATGCCGATGCGGGCGATCTCGGGAATCGGCGGATGTTCGTTCTCGGCCTCGGCAACCATGCGGGTTCGTCCTCGGGGGCGTGTCAGGCCGCCTTGCTCTGCTTCAAGGCGTCGGTGAGCTGTGGCACCAACTGGAACAAGTCCCCGACCAAGCCGTAATCCGCGACCTGAAAGATCGGCGCTTCTTCATCCTTGTTGATCGCCACGATGATCTTGCTGTCCTTCATCCCGGCGAGGTGCTGGATGGCGCCGGAGATGCCGACCGCGATGTAGAGTTCGGGCGCGACGATCTTGCCGGTCTGGCCGACCTGGTAGTCGTTGGGGACGTAACCGGCGTCCACCGCGGCGCGCGAGGCCCCCACCGCGGCGCCGAGCTGGTCGGCGAGCGCCTCGACCACGCTGAAATTCTCGCCGGACCCGAGGCCGCGGCCGCCCGATACCACCACTCGGGCCGAGGTCAGCTCGGGGCGCTCGGAGGCCGAGACCTCGCGGCCGAGGAAACGGGCGAGTTCGGTCGGCGCCACAGCCTGGATGGTCTCGACGCCGGCGGCACCGCCGCTCTCCGCCGCGGGCGGAAAGGCGGTCGTCCGGACGGTGATCACCTTCTTGGCGTCGACCGTCTTCACCGTGGCGAGCGCGTTGCCGGCGTAGATGAAGCGCTTGAAGGTGTCGTCGCCCAGGATCTCGACGACGTCGGAGATCTGCGCCACGTCGAGTAGCGCCGCCACCCGCGGCATCAGGTTCTTGCCGAAGGTCGAAGAACCGCCGGCGAACACGTCGTAGCCCTCGGCCATCGCGACGACGAGGGCGGCGAGGTCTTCCGCCACCGGGTTCCCATAGAGGGCATCGTCGACGTGGACGACCTTGGCGACGCCCTCGACCGCGGCGGCGGCGTCGGCGACGGCGCGGACGTCGTGGCCGGCGACCAGCACCGTGACGTCGCCCAGCCGCGCGCCGGCGGCGACGGCGTGAAGCGTGGCCTTGTCGAGCTTGGCGTTGTCGTGCTCGGCGACGACCAGGACCTTTGCCATCAGACCACCCCCGCTTCGGTATTGAGCTTGGTCAACAGCTCGTCGATGTCGGCGACCCGGACGCCGCCTTGACGCTTGGGCGGCTCCTCCACGTGAACGTAGGTGAGCCGGGGCGACGTCTCCACCCCGAGTTCCTCGGGGCCGAGCTGGTCGACCGGCTTCTTCTTCGCCTTCATGATATTGGGCAGCGAGGCGTAGCGTGGCTCGTTGAGGCGCAGATCGGTGGTCACGATCGCCGGCAGCTTGACCGCGATCTTCTCCAGCCCGGCGTCGATCTCGCGGGTGACGTGCAGCTCTCCGTCACCGGCCTCGATCTTCGAGGCGAAGGTGGCCTGCGGCCAGCCCAACAGCGCCGCCAGCATCTGGCCGGTCTGGTTGCTGTCGTCGTCGATCGCCTGCTTGCCCATCAGCACCAGATCGGGTTGCTCGCGCTCGACCACCGCCCGCAGCAGCTTGGCGACGGCCAGCGGCTGGAGCTCGGTGTCGGTGCGGGCGTCGGTGGCGACGTGGACGGCCCGGTCGGCCCCCATCGCCATCGCCGTGCGCAGGGTCTCCTGGGCCTTGGCCTCGCCGATGCTGACCGCGACGACCTCGCTCGCGGTGCCGGCCTCCTTCAGTCGGATCGCCTCCTCGTTCGCGATCTCGTCGAAGGGGTTCATCGACATTTTGACGTTGGCCGTCTCGACCCCGCTGCCGTCGGCCTTCACCCGTACGGTCACGTTGTAGTCGACGACCCGTTTGACGGGTACGAGGATCTTCATCGGCGCCACCCCAGCCCGCGCCGGACGCGGGCAATTGATCTCACCTTATGCTGCACTGCGCGATAGCGCTCCGCTCGCGGGGTTGTCAATCACGCCCCCTGCCGCGCTCAGCGATGCGCCCCCGGAACCCAGAGCACGTCGCCCACGCCGTTGTCGTTGAGATAGCGCGCGGCGACGAAGAGATAGTCCGAGAGCCGATTGAGGTAGCGTACCGCCGCCGGTGACACGACCTCCTTGGCCGCCAGCGCCGTCACCAGCCGCTCGGCGCGGCGTACCACCGTGCGCGCGAAATGGAGCCGCGCCGAGGCGGCCGTGCCGCCCGGCAACACGAACGAGGTCAGCGGTTGGAGCGTCTCGTTCATCTTGTCGATTTCCTGCTCGAGGCGCTCGACCTGGCCCTCGCTGACGCGCAGGCCCTGGTCGTCGTCGCCGGGACGGCAGAGGTCCGCGCCCAGGTCGAACAGGTCGTTCTGGATCCGCGCCAGCATGGCGTCGACGTCGCCCACGGTGTCGAGCCGGGCTTCGCCGATGACGGCGTTGGCCTCGTCGACGGTGCCGTAGCTTTCCACCCGCAGACTGTACTTGGCGACGCGGGTGCCGTCGCCGAGCGAGGTTTTGCCCTCGTCGCCGCCGCGCGTGTAGATCTTGCTCAGCGTGACCATGTGCTCAGCTCCGGCTCAGCAGGAAGAGGACCAGCAGGATGAGGGTGACGCCCTGGCTCACGACCCGTGCCCGCATCATGACGTTGCCGTAGCGGCGGTTGAACTCGCCGCCACGATAGAAGCCGGTCATGCCGATGACGAGGATGATCGCCGTAATCACCATCGCGGTGATCGTGAGGTATCCGAGCGTGTTCATGGCATCCTCCTAGCCGAGCGCGGTGCCGCGATAAAGGGTGCGGCTGGACGATGGCCGCAGGCGCTGTCGAGCTGCCACCGAGAAGGCGGAGAAGCGAAAGGTGGACAAGATCGATCGCACCGGCCGCATCGTCACCATCGGCGCGGTGTCCGATCGGTCGGGCGGCGCGGCGAGCTACCGAGCCGCGGCGGCGCCGGCGACGGCGCGCGCGGCCGCGTCCCGCACCGGCAGGTCCGCGATCACCACCGTGCGCACGCCGGCCTCGGCGAGCTTGCGGCGGAAGTTCTCGCCGGCGCTGCCGACGACCAAGACGTCGACGCAGAACAGCGGATGCGGCCGCGACCGCGGCCAGCCGTGTAGCGTCATCGCCTTGGGCAGCTCGTAGCGCCCGGCCTCGGCGACGGTGCCGTCGGCGTCCGCGGTGAACAGCAGGAAACGCCGGGTGCGCCCGGCGTGCGGCGTCACCGTGCGGGCGTTTTGGCTGGCCACGGCGATCAACAGCGGCCGTGGTCCGTCGTCGTCGTCGTCGTGGTGGTGGTGATGGTGCGGGTCGTGTTCGCTCATGACAGGCACTCGCGCGGCGAAGGGCGCTCCGGCGTCGGCGCGGCGACGCGGCGTGGGTAACTCGGCGGCACGTCGGACAGAACCGCCACGTTCGATGAAGCGGGCGACCTGTCGCCGCCGCGCCGGCGGTGCCCGGCGGCTCTCACAGTCCGAAGGTCGCGCCGAGATAGACGTTGAAGGCCGGGCGTCCGAGGCCGTAGCGCTCGGCGTAGAGATCGGGGAAGAGCTCCCGCGCCAGGCGGCGATAAAGGCTGGTCCGGGCGTCGTCGGAGGGGCTCTGCAGGGTCGCCGACACCGCGCCGATCGCGCCCGTCTCGTCGCAGAAGGCGGCGCTGATCCGCAGCGGATCGCCGGCGAGCGGCGGGTTCTCGCGGCAAGGATCGACCCCGGCGGCGAGGCCGTGGCTCACCACCAGTACCGGCGTCGGCGCCGGGGCGTCGGATGCGAACCGTACCGACAGCGCCCGCACCGCGTCGCCCATCACCTCGAGCACCCGCGCCTCGACGTCGCGGCCGGCGGTCATCGTCGCCGGCCCGACGACGCGGCCGCGCACCGGGCCGCGCTCATGGGCCAGCTCGAGCGCGAGCCGGGCCTCGCGGGTGGAGGTGCCGAGCCCGCGGGTGATCTCGGGCCCGCTCGCGCAACCGACGAGCAGGGCGAGGGCGGCGACCGCCACGCCGCGGGCGGTGCTAAAGAACTTTGTGATCATGGACCGGGATCTGGGCACGGACGCGCGCGACGCGCGCGAGATCGATGTGGGCGACGAGCCAACCCTCGCCCTCGGGTCGGCGCGCGGTGATATGGCCCCACGGGTCGACGACGACGGCATGGCCGTAGGAGGCGCGCCCGCTGTCGCCGTGCGGGCCCCACTGCGTCGCCGCGAGCACCCACGACGCCGTCTCGATCGCGCGTGCCCGCAACAGCGGCTCCCAGTGGTCGCGGCCGGTCTCCACGGTGAACGCCGAGGGCACCGCGAGGATCCGGGCGCCGCGGTGGGCGAGCGCCTGGTAAAGCTCGGGAAAGCGGAGATCGTAGCAGATCGAGAGCCCGAGCGTCGTGCCGAGGGCAGGCGTGGTCACGACCTCGCGGCCGGCGGCGAAGTTGTCGCTCTCGCGGAACACCTTGCCCGACGGCGTGGTGATGTCGAACAGGTGGATCTTGCGGTAGCGCGCGCGTTCGGTGCCGTCGGGGCCGAAGACGACGGTGGTGTTGAAGCACTTGCCGTCGGGGCCGGCCTCCAGCAGCGAGCCGCCGTGGAGGCTCACGCCGTGGCGCCCTGCCAGGTGCCGCAGCAGGCCGTACATCTCGCCGTCGGGGAAGGTCTCGGCGGCAGCGAGCCGAGCTTCACGGGGGGCGCCGATGGACGTCACCATCTCCGGCAGGGCGACCAGCTCGGGGCCCTCGGCCGCGCAGACCTCGTCCACCAGCCGCTCGACGGCCTCCAGGTTGTGCGCCTTCTCGGGCTGGCCGTTGAGCTGGACGAGCGCGACCTTGCGGACGTCGCCGGCGGTCATCGCTCAGCCCAATCCGGCGGTGGAGAACAGCCGGTTTTCGAGCGGCAGGTTGGTTTCGACGTTCTCCAACAGCACGCGTGTGCGCTTGCCCTGGGCGTCGAGCACCTCCCAACGGCGCAGGTCCAGCGGCTCCAGACCGAACATCAGGGTCAGCTCGCCCCGACCCGGCTCGGCGCTCCGGAACACGGTCAGGTGCAACTCGCCGCTGATCTCGGCGAGCGAGCGGATGGTGACCGGCCCGCCGAGGCGGATCTCCTCGTTCAAGAGGACGCCGAGCGGGGTCTTGTCCACCGGCACGGTGCTGGTCTGATCGGCGCGCCCGTCGTGGACGACCAGGCGCCAATCCCGTGCCACCATCAAGAGCTGCTCGGGCGGATCGTATTCGAAGCGCAGCCGGCCGGGCCGCTTGATGTAGACCTTGCCGGTGCTCGTCTTGCCGTCGGGGGCGATCTGGGTGAAATCGGCGCGTAGCGTGCGGATGCCGTTCAGATAGTCCTCCACCCGCGCGACGATGTCCGGCGGCAGCGCCGCGATGGCGCCGCGAGCGGCGGCTGTCAGCACCAACGTGGCGATGAGCGAGCGTCTGGAGAGCATCCGTCACCTCGAAAAGCGGACCGTGCGCCGATACGCTCGATAACGTGAATGTCGGCCGAAGGCGGCGTCGGCGCAACGGGGCTTGGACATTCGCCGTGCGACCGTGTCGCGTCTTCACGTCGGCGCGACGAACTGGCTCACTACCCCCGTCACAGCGAAGGGTCGATCCCCGCCATGATCAGCACCGATCTCTTCATCACGTTGAGCTTCGCGCTGTCCTTCGGCGCGCCACTCCTGTTGGCGTTGCGCGAGCTCGCCTTGCTGAAGCCGTCCTCGACGAGCAGGCCGGACGGCGGGCTCGACCACGAAGCCCCCGCCCCGGCGCCCGCGGGTGACGACGACCTGCCGCCGTTGCCGCCGTCGCTGATCCCGCAGCTCGACCGCGATCCGGCGCCGCGTCCCAAGGTCCTCGATCCGGTCTGAGCCGGCGATCACGACCGCCTCGCGGAGGCGCGGAGCCAAACCTCCCCTGGCCTCGCCGTCGGCGCGAACCGCCCTCGGCCCGCGTCGGTGAGCACCGGGCGCCCCGGTGCCGACGGCGCCGCGCCAGCGTTGGCCGTGACCCGCCTCGACCGTTCGCCACCGGCGCGCTACAGGGACGGCTCGTGGCGAGCGGGTGCCAATGGTGCTGTGGTTCTACTCCGAGGTAGACGACGCGGTCGCGTGGACGGCGGCGCTCCGCCGCGCCTTGCCCGATCTGGCGATCGACGGCGGCGCGCTCGCGACGGATCCCGCCGCCATCCGCTGGGCCTTGGTCCACCGTCCGCCGCCAGGCGCACTCGCGGCCTTGCCGCGCTTGGAGGCCGTCTTTTCCCTCGCCGCCGGCGTCGAGACGCTGCTCGACGACCCGACTCTGCCGGCGGTGCCGGTGTGCCGGATGGTCGATCCCGCGCTCACCGCCACCATCGCCGACTACGCCCACTGGGCCGTGCTGCGCGTGCATCGCGGGTTCGATCGCTTCGCCGCGGCGCAGGCCGCCGCCCGCTGGGAGGCGGCGGCGCCCCGGCTGCCCGGCGAGGTCACGGTCGCCGTGCTGGGGCTCGGCGAGCTCGGCGGCGCCGTCGCACGCCGGCTCGCCCTCCAAGGCTACCGCGTGCACGGCTGGAGCCGCGGGCCGAGAACGATCGACGGCGCGACGACGCACCACGGCGGTGGCGGGCTGGCGGTGGCCGTCGCCGAGGCGGAGGTGGTCGTCGCGCTGTTGCCGACGACGTCGACGACACGCGATCTCTTCGACGCCGCGTTCTTCGCGGCCATGAAACCGGGCGCGACCTTCGTGAACCTCGGTCGCGGCGATCAGCTGGTGGAGGCGGACATGCTCGAAGCCCTGGAGGACGGCCGGCTCGGTGGTGCCGTCCTCGACGTCTTTCGGAGCGAGCCGCTGCCACCCCGCCACGCCTTCTGGCGGCATCCGCGGGTCGTGGTCACCCCCCATGTCGCCGGTAGCACGCGGCCCGCCACCGGCGCACCGGTCGTCGCCGACAACATCCGTCGTGCTCGCGCGGGTCGACCGCTGCGCCACGTCGTCGAGCGCGGGCGCGGCTATTGAGCGGGACGATCCTCACCGTGGCCCAGCAGAAGGGCGGCGCCGGCAAGACCACGCTGGTGGCGCAGCTCGCGGTGGCGCTCGCCGCCCAGGGGCGGCGCGTCGCCGCGGTCGACATCGACCCGCAGGCCAGTCTCGGCGCCTGGTCGGAGCTGCGCGACCACGCCGCCGCCTACACCCCGATCCGGGTGGTCAAGAGCCCGGGCTGGAAGCTCGACCTGACGCTCGGCGAGCTCGCCCGCGGCTACGAGGTGGTGCTCGTCGACAGCCCGCCGCACGCCGAGACCGAGGCGCGGGTGGCGGTGCGCGCCGCCCGCTTCGTGCTGGTGCCGTGCCAGCCGAGCCTCTTGGACGTCTGGGCCAGCCGGGCGACGCTGGAGCTGGTCCGCCGCGAGAGCCGCGCCGCGGCGATCCTGTGGAACCGCCTGCCGCCGCGCGGCCACGTCGTCGACGAGGCCCGCGCCGCGGCGGCGGAGGCCGGTCTGGCGACGCTGGCCGAGGGGCTCGGCAACCGCAGCGACTTCGCCCGCAGCCTGCACGTCGGCGCCGGGGTGGTGGAGACCGCCCCGCGCGGCGCCGCGGCGCGGGAGATCCGCGCGCTCGCCGCCGCGCTCCGGCCGCGCCTGGCATGACGTCGCTCCGCTTGGCGCCTGCGCGACGTTCGACTATGGACCCGCTTTCGGCGACGGCGTGGCGCCGTCGCGAGCCCGGAGACCAAGCCCATGGCCGCTGAGCTGACCGCGAGCGGCGGAGCCGAGCGAGCGATCGAGAGCAAGGCCGACCTCGTCGCCTATCTGGCGGCGGGGGAGAAGGCGCCGGGAGCGTTCCGCATCGGCACCGAGCACGAGAAGTTCGTCTACCGCCGCGACGATCTCCGGCCCCTCGCCTACGAAGGTGCGCGCGGGATCCACTGGCTGTTGGAGCGCTTCGCCGATCGCTTCGACTGGCACATCAAGCGCGAGGGCGGCCAGCCGGTGGCGCTGGAGCGCGAGCGCGCCAGCATCACGCTCGAGCCGGGCGGACAGTTCGAGCTCTCCGGCGCGCCGCTCGCGACCCTCCACGACACCTGTCGCGAGGCCAACCGCCACCTCGCCGAGGTCAAGGCCATCACCGAGCCCGCCGGTCTCGGCATGCTCGGGATCGGCTTCAATCCCAAATGGCGGCTCGCCGACATCCCCAGGATGCCGAAGCCGCGCTACGACATCATGACCCGCTACATGCCGACGCGCGGTAAGCTCGGCGTCGACATGATGTACCGCAGCGCCACCATTCAGGTGAATCTCGATTTCGCCGCCGAAGCCGACATGGTGAAGAAGTTCCGTGTCGGCATCGCGCTGCAACCTCTGGCTACCGCGGTCTTCGCCAACTCGCCGTTCAGCGACGGTGTTCCCAACGGCTTTTTGAGCTACCGCAGCCACTGCTGGACCGATGCCGACCCGGACCGGGCCGGGATGCTACCCTTCGTGTTCGAGGACGGTTTCGGCTACGAGCGCTACGTCGACTACATGCTGGACGTTCCGATGTACTTCGTGCAGCGGGGCGACCGCATGATCGACGTGAGCGGGCGCTCCTTTCGCGACTTCATGGGCGGGCGGCTGCCGGAACTGCCCGGGGAGTTGCCGACCGTGGAGGACTGGGCGGATCATCTGACCACGGCGTTCCCCGAGGTCCGGCTCAAGCGCTTTTTGGAGATGCGCGGTGCCGACGGCGGGCCCTGGAACATGATCTGCGCGCTGCCCGCGCTCTGGGTCGGGCTGCTCTACGACGCCGCGACGCTGGACGCGACCTGGGACCTCTGTCGCGACTGGAGCGTCGAGGAGATCGCCCGCATGCGCGCCGACGTCCCCCGGCTCGGGCTCAAGGCCCCCTTCCGCGACCGCACCGTCGGCGATGTCGCGGTCGAGGTGCTGGCCCTCGCCGAGGCCGGGCTCGGGGCCCGCGCGAACGCCGACGTCGACGGCCGTGACGAGCGTCAGCACCTGGCGCCGCTGCACGACATCGTCGACCGCGGCGAGACGCCGGCGGAGCAGAAGCTGCGGCTCGTGCGCGACGAATGGAACGGCAGCGTCGACCCGATCTTCAGCCGGTTCGCGTACTGAGCGGCGGCGCCGCGTCCTCCGCCGCCGCGTCGGGGACGTCGGCGAAGGGATCGGCGGTGCTGGCGCCGGCCGAACGGAACCAGGCGAAGCGCTCGGCCAGCCGCGCCACCTCGCCGACGACCACCAGCACCGGGTTGCGCGCCTCCAGCAGCTTGGCCTCCTCGTGCAGCCGCGCCAGCGGTGCCCGCACCACCCGCATCTGGGGCAGGGTGCCGTTCTCGATCGCCGCCGCCGGCGTCAGCGGCGACAGCCCGGCCTCGGTGAGGGCGGTCGCCGCCGTCTCGAGCCCTTCGCGGCCCATGTAGAGGCACAAGGTCGCCTGCGAGCGGGCGAGCGCCGCCCAGTCGTGGGCGGCGGGGCCGTCGTGGCCCTGGCCGGTGGCGAAGACGACCGAGTGGGCGTGGTCGCGGTGGGTCAGCGGAATGCCGGCGTAGGCGGCGCAGCCCAAGGCCGCGGTGACGCCCGGCACGATCTCGAAGGGGATGCCGGCCGCGAGCAGCGCTTCGAGTTCCTCACCGCCGCGGCCGAAGACGAACGGATCGCCGCCCTTGAGCCGCACCACCGTGGCGCCCGCACTGGCGCGCTCGACCAGGAGCTCGTTGAGGCTGGGCTGACGGACGTGGTGATGGGCGCGGCGCTTGCCGGCGAAGACGCGCTCGACGTGGGTGGGGATGTGGGCGAGGACACCCGGGCCCACCAGCCGGTCGTGGATCACGACGTCGGCGGTCTCCAACAGGCGCACCGCTTTGACGGTGAGCAGGTCCGGATCGCCGGGGCCGGCGCCGACGAGATAGACGCGGCCTCGGCCGCCGCGCGGGGAGGGGGCTCGGCTGGTCATGGCGTCGAGCCGTAGTCGGCGGCCGGCGGACGGTCAACGCGGCGACCGGTGGCTGGCGACCAACGTCGGGTCTCAGCGCAGCACGGTCACGGCCAGCAGCATGCCGGCCTCGACCAGCTGCTGGCCGGCGCCCAGAACGTCGCCGGTGTGCCCGCCGAAACAGCGCCGCGCCACCAGTGCCCAGAGGGCGCAGACGACGGCGCCCGTGGCCAACAGCACCAGCGCCTGCGCCGGGTCCAACAGGACGAGCGCGAGCGCGAAGGGCACGGCGAGCGCGACGGCGACGCGCCGGCCGTCGGGGGTGCCGGCGCCGGCGCCCAGACCGTCGCCGCGCGCCGGCGGCAGCGCCGCCAACAGCGCCACCATCGCGGTGCGCGAGGCGGCGCCGACCACGATCAGCGTCGTCACCTGCATCCACGGCGCCCACAAGGCGGCGAGGCCGGCGAGGCGCGCCAGCGTCACCAGGATCAGCGCCATGACGCCGAAGCTGCCGATGCGGCTGTCGCGCATGACCTCCAGGCGGCGGGCGCGGTCGTGCGGGCCGAGCCCGTCGGCGCAGTCGGCGAGGCCGTCCTCGTGCAACGCACCGGTTGCGATCACCAGCACCGCCAGCACCACCAGCGAGGCCGGCAGCGACGGCATGCCCAAGAGCGTGAGCCCGGCGTAGACCCCGCCCCCGAGCAGACCGAGCAGCCCGCCGACGACGGGAAACCACGGCATCGCCGCGGCCAGGGGCGGGGGGCTCGCGAGCGCCACCGGCAGCCGCGTCAAGAACACCACCGCGAGCTTCCAACTTTCCGGCACGTCGCCACCCCGCATCGCCGCTGCTAGCCGCAGCGATGCGATAGGGGGTTCACCCGTGCCCGTCCACGACGCCGTCGACATGGAAGCGATGATGGCCGAGCTGCCCGCGGGCGACGCCGCCGCCGCGGCGGCGGTCGCCGCCCGCGAGGCCGAGCTCACCAAGCCGCGCGGCTCCCTCGGCCGGCTCGAGGAGCTGACCGCCTGGCTCGCCCGCTGGCAGGGGCGATCGACGCCCCGCCTCGAGCGGGTGCGCATCGCCGTCTTCGCCGGCAATCACGGTGTCGCCGGGCGCGGGGTCTCGGCCTATCCCACCAGCGTCACCGCCCAGATGGTCGCCAATTTCGAGGCCGGCGGGGCGGCGGTGTGCCGGCTTGCCGAGATCGTCGGCGCCGAGCTCCACGTCGACGCCCTCGAGCTCGACGAACCGACGGGCGACATCACCCGCCGGGACGCGCTCGACGCCGAGGGTGTCGCGCGCGCCGCCGCCGCCGGCGTCGCGGCGGTGCCCGCCGGGCTGGACCTCCTCGCCGTCGGCGAGATGGGCATCGCCAACACCACCGTCGCCGCCGCGCTCGCCGCCAAGCTCACCGGCGGCAGCGGGCGCGACTGGGTCGGCCGCGGCACCGGCGTGGACGACGACGGTCTCGCCCGCAAGGCCGCCGCGGTGGACGCGGCGCTCGCCCGCCATGGCGACGCCGACGATGCCTTGGAGGCGCTGCGCCGACTCGGCGGGCGCGAGCTGGTGGCGATGGCGGCGGCGATCGTCGCGGCCCGTCGCCGCGGGGTGCCGGTGCTGATCGACGGGTTCGTCGCCAGTGCCGCGGCGCTCGCGCTGGTTCGCCATCGCGCCGACGCGCTCGACCACTGCCGCCTGGCGCATCTGTCGGCCGAGCACGGCCACCGCCGCCTCGCCGAGGCGCTGGGTCTGAAGCCGCTTTTGGCGCTCGACATGCGGCTGGGGGAGGCCTCCGGCGCGGCGGCGGCGATCCCGCTCGTGCGCGCCGCGCTCGCCTGCCACGTCGGCATGGCGACCTTCGCCGAAGCCGCCGTCGACGACCGTACGACCTGAGCCGCGCGCTCAGCGCCCGGTGGACCAGGCGTCGTACCAGGCGACGAAGCGCGCGAGGCCGTCTTCGAGCGACGTCGTCGGCGCGAAGCCCACGGCGTCGCGCAGGGCGTCGACGTCGGCGAAGGTGGCTTCGACGTCGCCCGGCTGCATCGGCGCCTCTTCGACGATCGCGCGCGCCCCGAGAAGATGCTCCAGGACGGCGAGGAAGTCGCGCAGCGGCACGGGCGTGTGGTTGCCGATATTGTAGAGGCGAAAGGGCGCCGTGGAGCGGTCGGGCGCGGCGCGGTCGGCCGGAGCCGGCGGCACGTCGATCAGCCGCACCATCGCTTCGACGACGTCGTCGACATAAGTGAAATCGCGCCGCATGGCGCCGTGGTTGAACAGGCGGATCGGCCGGCCGGCGCGGATGGCCTCGGTGAAGCTGAAATAGGCCATGTCCGGCCGGCCCCAGGGCCCGTAGACGGTGAAGAAGCGCAGGCCGGTGGCGGGCAGGCCGTAGAGATGGGCGTAGGTGTGCGCCATCAGCTCGTTCGCGCGCTTGGTGGCGGCGTAGAGGCTCACCGGATGGTCGACCGGGTCGGTCTCCTTGAAGGGCAGCTTGGTGTTGCCGCCGTAGACCGAGCTGGTCGAGGCGAACACGAGGTGTTCGCAGCCGTGGTGGCGGCAGCCCTCCAGCACGCTCGTGGTGCCGACGAGATTGGCGTCGATGTAGGCGAAGGGAGCTTCGAGCGAGTAGCGCACGCCCGCCTGGGCGGCGAGGTGGACCACCCGCCGCGGTCGCAACTCGGCGAAGAGGGCGGCGCTAGCGTCGCGGTCGGCGAGATCCAAGGGCTCGAAGCGAAACCCCGCCGCGCCGGCGAGTTCGGCGAGCCTGGCACGCTTCAGCGCCGGATCGTAATAGGGCGTGAGGTTGTCGACGCCGACCACGGGGATGCCGCGGTCCAGCAAGGCGCGGGCGAGATGAAAGCCGATGAAGCCGGCGGCACCCGTCACGAGCACCGTGGAAGAGGAGCCGCTCAATCCACCACTCCGCGCCTGAGATGCGGCCGGCACGGTCGGCCGCGGCCGGCGCCGTTCTCACCCCGAACGCGTGCCGGCGCAAGACCGCCGCACCCACCTCCGTCGGCATCGGGGTGCGGTCGCGGAGGATCTAGCGCCTTCAGTCGGCGTAAGGGTTCTTGCCCTGGCGCAGCCGCCAGCGGATCGGCACCCCCTGGAAATCGAAGCGCTCGCGCAGCCCGCCCGCCAGATAGCGCAGATAGCTCTCCGGCAGATGGTCGAGCTGGTTGCCGAACAGCGCGAAGGTGGGCGGGCGCGCCTTGGGCTGGGTGATGTAGCGCAGCTTGATGCGGCGGCCTTTGACCATCGGCGGCGGGGTGTGCTCGAGCATCGCCTGCAGCCAGCGGTTGAGCTCGCCGGTGCCGATCCGCTGCGCCCAGCGGTCGTGCTGGCGGACGATCGTGGTCAGCAGGCGCTGGACGCCGTAGCCGGTGGTCGCCGAGACCGGTACCGCCGGCACGCCCTTGACCTGGGCGAGCTCCGCCTCGAGACGCCAGCGGATCTCGCGCAACAGCGGCTCGGGCTCGTCGACCAGGTCCCACTTGTTGAGGGCGAGGACGAGAGCGCGGCCCTCGCGGACGACCAGGTCGGCGATGGTCTGATCTTGGCGCTCCAGCGCCTGGGTGGCGTCGACCACCAGCACACCGACCGCGGCGTATTTGAGGGCCTCGATCGTCGCCGAGGTCGCCACCTTCTCCAGCGAGCGGGCGTCGATGCGGGCGCGGCGGCGGAGCCCGGCGGTGTCGACCAGCTCGAAGCGGCGCCCGGCGTGCTCCCAGCCGAGATGGACGGCGTCGCGGGTGAGCCCGGGCTCGGGCCCCGTCAACAGCCGCTCGCTGCCGAGCAGCCGGTTGACCAGCGACGACTTGCCGACGTTGGGCCGGCCGAGGATGGCCAGCCGCAGCGTGCGCGGCGTCTCGTTGTCTGCCTCGGCCTCGGGCTTCTCGTCCGCCTCGCCCTCGCCCGCCGCAGCCAGCAACGGGCGCAGCGCCTCGGCGAGCTCGTCCATGCCCCGGCCGTGGGCCGCGGCGACCGCGACCGGCTCGCCCAACAGCAGGCGCCACGCTTCCGCCAGCGCCAGCGCGCCGGCGTCGCTCTCGGCCTTGTTGGCCACCAGGATCACGGGCTTGCCGTGCTCGCGCAGCACCCCCGCCAGGCTCTCGTCGAGCGCGGTCACCCCGGCCTTGGCATCGATCATGAAGATGCCGACGTCAGCGTCGTCGAGCGCGGCCTCGCTCTGCGCCCTCAGTCGCGCCGGCAGGCTGCCGGGCGCGCCCTCGTCCATGCCGGCGGTATCGATCACGCGAAACTGCAGGTCGAACAGCCGGCCCTCGCCCTCCAGCCGGTCGCGGGTCACGCCCGGCGTGTCGTCGACGATGGCGCGGCGGCGCTCGACCAAGCGGTTGTAGAGCGTCGACTTGCCGACGTTGGGGCGGCCCAGGATGGCGACGGTCTTGGTCACGGGTTTCGGCTCGTGCGGAGGCGACGGGCGCTATTGATACACGTGGAGCGTGCCGTCGTCGTCGACGAGGATGAGCCGGCCGTCGGCGACGACGGGCGCCAGCGTCACCCCGTCCGGGATGGCGGTGGTGGCGAGGCGCTCGCCGGTAGCGGGATCGAGCGACCACAGCTGGCCGAGCGAGCCGACGACCAGGACGCGCCCGCCCGCCAGCACCGGCCCGGCGTGGTAGATCCGCGCGGTCTCGGGGTCTTCGGGCTCGCGAAAGCGCGGCAGCGGCGTCGCCCAGCGGGTGCCGCCGCTGGCGAGATCGAGGTTGACCACCTCGCCCCGGGTCGACACAGCGAAGATTTCGCCGCCCGCCACCCACGGCATCTCGCTGGCGGCGAGCCGCTGGTCCCAGACCCGGTTGCCGGTGTCGGTCTGCAGCGCGGCGATCTCGCCGCCGTGGCCGGCGACGATGACCCGGCCCTCGGGCTCGATCACCGGCGAGGCCTGGATGTCGGCGATGCTGCCGACGGCGGCGGTGCGCCGTGGCCGCTGCACGGCGTCGAGCCAGACCGGCTCGCCGGTCTCCAGCACGAGCCCGAAAACCTCGCCGGAGGAGTACGGCACCACCGTTAGGCCGCCGGTCGCCGCCGGCGAGGGGCCGCCCAACAGCGCCGAGGGTTCGGCGAAGCCCTGATGCGTCCAGACCACCGTGCCGTTGACCGCGTCGAGGGCGAAGGTCTGGTTGTCGGCGGTCAGCACCACGACGAAGCGACCGGCGAGGGTGGGCGCGGCGCGCACCGGCGCGCCGAGTTCGGTCGACCAGACCACCTCGCCGCTCGCCGCGTCCAAGGCCGACACCTCGCCGCGGGCGGTGGCGATGAAGACGCCTCCACCCGAAGCCGCGATCCCGGCGCCGAGCCGGCGGTCGCTGGCGAGTTCGAAGTCGCGCCGCCACAGCCGCTCGCCGCTCTGGAGGTCGAAGGCCTGGACGCGGGCGCGGGCGTCGGCGGCGAAGATCCGCCCGCCGTCGACCACCGGCGGCGAGACGATGCGACTGGTGGCGCGGTTGCCGGTGCCAAGATCGCTCGACCAGGCGCGCTCGAGGCTGTCTGCGAGGGCGGGATGGCCGAGATGGTGGGTAGCGTCGCCGCCGCGCTGCGGCCACGACGCGTTGCGGCTGGGGGCGGGCAGGGTCACCGGCGTGCCGGCGAGGTCGGGGTCGGGTTCGAGCCGCTCCTCCGCGGTCAGGACGGCGCGGCGCTCACCGGGCAGCGGCGGGTCCTCGGCTTCGCCCAGCCAACCGGTGTCGCAGGCGGCGAGGGCGGTGGCGAGGAGCAGGGCCGAAAGGCGGCGCATCGCGGTCAACTTCCGCCGCTCTCCGCCGCCGGCGGGCCGCCGAGCTCGGCCAGGAGCGCGCGGGCGCGCCCGCGCATGGACTGAGGGGTCTGGTCATCCGCGACCAATTCGTCGAGCGTCACGCGGGCGTCCGCGCGGTCGCCCGCCTCGAGCTGCGCCGCGGCGAGCAGTTCACGCGCGCTGTGGCGCCACGGTGCCCCGGCCTCGGTGAGGGGCTGGAGCTCGGCGATGACGGCGTCGGGGCCGGTGGCGTCGAAGGACGCGGCGATGTCCAACAGCCGCGCCAGATCGCGGTAGCGCGCCGGCACACCGGAATCGGCGGCGACGGCTTCGAGCATGTCGCGGGCGCGGTCGGACTGGCCGGCGTTGGCGTAAAGCTGCGCCGCGGTGAGGCGGGCCACCGCGGCGTAGCCGGTCGCGGCGTCGCCCGCCATCCCGGCGAGGGCATCGGCGGTGGGCGCGGCGCCGTCGTGCTGCTGCAAGGCTTGATCGAAGGCCCGCGCGTCGGCGGTGCGCACGCGCTCGCGCCAAGCGTCCCAGCCCACGGAAGCCGCGGTGCCGACCACGATGGCGAGCGCACCGGCGATGATCGCCCAGCGCCAGCGGCGCCACCACGCCGTCAGCCGGTCGACGCGCAGCTCCTCGTCGACTTCGCGGGCGAAACCTTCGTTCTCGCGGGCCAAAGGGGACACTCCGGGGTTGGCGTGGCGACCTCCGCCGAGCGGGCTTGGACAGGTCACCGCACGGTTGTTAGGAAAGGCGTCGCCGATTGACAAGGTTCGCGCGAAGCGCCCTTCGCCGGGCCACGGCCGCAAGGAGGGCCCCATGCACCGGCTGTTCGTCGCCCTCGATCTGCCCCGTTACCACAAGGACGCGATCGAGGCGATCCAGCGTGGTCTGCCGGAGGTCCGCTGGGCCGACCCCGACACCATGCACGTCACGCTCGCCTTCGTCGGCGAGGTCGACAACGGCGTCTTCAAGGACGCGATGGAGGCGTTGAGCCACGTCCACACCCGCCCCTTCCCGCTGGAGCTGCAGGGGCTCGGCCACTTCCCGCCGCGCGGCCCGATCCGCCAGCTCTGGGTCGGCGTCAAGCCGGAGCCCGAGCTCGCGCGGCTGCAGCGGCGGGTCGCCCGCGCCCTCGGCGACGTCGGCGTCAAGCTCGACAAGCGCAAGTTCACCCCGCACGTCACCGTCGCCCGCTTCCGGGCACCGCCCCCCGAACACCGCCTGCAGGCCTATCTGCAGCGCCACAACCTGATCAAGCTGCCGCCCACCACCGTGAGCGACTTCCACCTCTATTCGAGCTGGCTGAGCAGCGGCGGCCCGCACCACGAGATCGAGGCCAGCTACGAGCTGGTGCCGGGGCTCGCCGAGTATCACGAGCGGGGCGACGAGCCGTCGGCGTGACGCCTCACTCCCACTCGATCGTGCCCGGCGGCTTCGACGTCACGTCGTAGGTGACGCGGTTGATGCCCTTGACCTCGTTGACGATGCGGGTGGCGACGCGACCGAGAAAGCTGGTCTCGAAGGCGAAGACCTCGGCCGTCATGCCGTCGACCGAGGTCACCGCGCGCAAGACGCAGGCGCTCTCGTAGGTGCGCCGATCGCCCATGACACCCACCGCGTTGACCGGCAGCAGCACCGCGAAGGCCTGCCAGATGCGGTCGTAGAGCCCCTCGGCGCGGATCTCCTCCAGGAAGATGCGGTCGGCCTCCTGCAGGAGCTGCACACGCGCGCGCGTCACTTCGCCCAGGATGCGCACGGCCAGGCCCGGTCCGGGGAAGGGGTGGCGGTCGACCAGCGTCGCCGGCAGGCCGAGCTCGCGCCCCAGCGCGCGGACCTCGTCCTTGAAGAGCTCGCGCAGCGGCTCGACCAGGTCGAGGCGCATCCGCTCGGGCAGGCCGCCGACATTGTGGTGGCTCTTGATGGTGACGGCGGCATCGTGCGCGCGCGCGCTCTCGATGACGTCGGGGTAGACCGTGCCCTGGGCGAGGAAGTCGACCGCGCCGAGCTTGGTCGCCTCCGCCTCGAAGACGTCGATGAACAGCCGTCCGATCGTCTTGCGCTTGTGCTCGGGGTCGTCGACGCCTTCGAGTTCGCCCAAAAACGCGGCACTCGCGTCGACGTGGACGAGCGGGATATTGTAATGGCGGCGAAAGAGGCTTTCGACCTCGGTGGCCTCGTGGGCCCGCAGCATGCCGGTGTCGACGAAGATGCAGGTGAGCTGCTCGCCCACCGCCTCGTGCAGCAGCTTGGCGGTGACCGAGCTGTCGACCCCGCCCGAAAGCCCGCAGATCACCCGGCCGGCGCCGACCTGGGCGCGCACCCGCGCGATCGCCTCGTCGCGGAAGGTCCGCATCGACCAGTCGCCGTCGAGGCCCGCGATCTTGAAGAGGAAGTTCTCCAACAGCCCGCGCCCGATCGGGGTGTGGTGGACCTCGGGGTGGAACTGCAGGCCGTAGAAGCGGCGCTCCTCGTCGGCGACGGCGGCGAAGGGTGCGCCGGTACTGGTGGCGAGCGTGCGAAAGCCCGCCGGGAGCGCGGCGACGCGGTCGCCATGGCTCATCCAGACCACCGCGGTCTCGCCCGGCGAGAGGACGCCCTCGAACAGCGGCGAGGGCGTGCCGAGCGTGATCTCGGCCCGGCCGAACTCGCGGGTCTCGGACGTCTCGGTGCGGCCGCCCAGCCGCGCGCACATCGTCTGCTCGCCGTAGCAGATGCCGAGGACGGGCACGCCGAGCTCGAAGACGGCGCGAGGCGCCGTCGGCGCGTCCGCCAGGACGGTCGAGGCGGGGCCTCCGGAGAGGATGACCGCGCCGGCGCCGAAGGCGCCGATGGCGGCGTCGTCGAGCTTCCAGGGGTGGATTTCGCAGTAGACGTCGAGTTCGCGCACGCGCCGGGCGATCAGCTGGGTGTACTGCGAGCCGAAGTCGAGGATGAGGACGCGCTGGTGCATGGCGGCGGTGTAGACCGAGCGCGCCGACGCGCAAAGCCTCGGCGATCTCAGAGGCTCGTGCGCGCCAGCACGCCGATATAGAGGGTGTAGGCCGCCAACAGGGCGAAGCCTTCGCGGCGGGTGATGCGAAAGCCGCTGACGACGACCACGAAGAGGGCGAGGGTCGCCGCCAGCATGACCCAGATGTCGAAGCGGACGATCTCGGGCGGCACGGCGACGGGGGTCACCACCGCGGTGGTGCCGAGGATGAAGAGGATGTTGAAGATGTTGGAGCCGACGACGTTGCCGAAGGCGACCTCGGTCTGGCGCTTGAGCCCGGCCATGACGGCGGTGGCGAGCTCCGGCAGCGAGGTCCCGAGCGCCACGATGGTAAGCCCGATGACGGCCTCAGAGACGCCGGCGGCGCGGGCGAGGGTGGTGGCGGCGTCGACCAGCAGATCGGCCCCGACGACGACGGCGACGACGCCCGCGAGCGCGACGCCGAGCCCGGCCCACAGCCCGAGTGTCGGGCCCGACTTGAGCTCGGCCTCCTCGCTGTAGACGACTTCCGCCGGGGAGTGGGCCCGGCGCTCCGCGAGATAGGTGTAGACGACGTAGGCGACGACGGCGGCGACGAGCGCGAGGCCCACCGGTCGCGCCACCGTGCCGACCAGCACCACGGCGACGGCGAGCGCGGTCGCGCCCGCGAGCACGCCGCCGTCGCGGACGAAGGCGCGACGGTCGATCTCGACCGGAAAGAGCGCGGCGGTCACGCCCAGGATGAGCAGGATGTTGCAGATGTTGGAGCCGACGACGTTGCCGACGGCGAGCGCCGGCGCGTTCGAGAGCGCCGCGGTCAGACTGGTCACCAGTTCGGGGCTGGAGGTGCCGAAGCCGACGATGACCAGCCCGGCGACCACCGGCGACATGCCCAGGCGGTGGGCCACCGCGACGGCGCCGCGCACCAGCGCCTCGCCGCCGGCGAGCAACAGCACGAGGCCGGAGGCCAACAGCACGAACGTCATCGCGGTCTCTCCCGGGGCGCGGTTCGGCGCCTTCTAGCCGCTCGCCGGCGGGCCGCAAACCGCGGCCACGGGCGGCGCCGGCGCCGGCGCGGTTTTTGTTGGCCGCCGCGCGCCGCCTTGCTATCACCCCGCGACCCGGCACCGATGGGAGGGGGCGGGTCGCGGGCGTGGCGGAACCGGTAGACGCGCGGGATTTAGGTTCCCGTGGCTTCGGCCGTGGGGGTTCGAGTCCCTCCGCCCGCACCAGCCGGCGCCGGCCGGCATGGCATGGTGGCTGCGGACCCGGCGTGCGCCGCGGCGAACGATCATCGAGAGAAGGCGTATCGATGCAGGTGACGGAGCTTTCCGCCGACGGTCTCAAGCGACAGTACAAGGTCGTCGTGCCCGCCGCCGAGCTCGAGGAACGCGTCAACGGAAAGCTCGAGGAGATCAAGCAGACGGTGCGCATGCCCGGCTTTCGCCCGGGCAAGGTGCCGCTGGGGCTTTTGAAGAAGCAGTACGGCCGTTCGGTCCTCGGCGAGATCGTCGAGCAGAGCGTCAACGAAGGCTCGCAGAAGGCGATCGCCGATCACGAGCTCAAGCCGGCGCTCAAGCCGCAGATCGAGGTCACCAGCTTCGACGAGGGCCAGGACCTCGAGTTCCAGATGGACGTCGAGATACTGCCGCCGGTGCCGGAGGTCGACCTCAAATCGCTCGAGATCGAAAAGCCGGTGGCCAAGGTCGGCGAGGACGAGCTGCATCGCGCGCTCGACGACTTCCGCCGCCAGCACGCCGCCTTCGCCGCGCCGGAGACGCCGCGGCCGGCGCAGGAGGGCGACCGGGTCACGATCGACTTCGTCGGCAAGATCGACGGTGAGCCCTTCGAGGGCGGCAGCGCCGAGGGCTTTCAGCTGGAGCTCGGCCGCGGCCGGATGATTCCGGGCTTCGAGGATCAGCTCGTCGGCGTTCAGGTGGGCGACACCCCGACGCTCGAGATCAGCTTCCCCGAAGGCTACGGCAAGGCGGAGCTCGCCGGTAGGACCGCGACCTTCGACGTCGAGGTCAAGGCGGTGGAGGAGCCCGAGCTGCCCGACCTCGACGACGGCTTCGCCGAGTCCATCGGCTTCGCCGACGCCGCCGAGTTGACCGAGGCCTTTCGCTCGCGCCTGCAGGAACGCTACGACCAGGCGTCGCGGTTCAAGGCCAAGCGTGCCCTTCTCGACAAGCTGGCGGAGACCTATGTCTTCGAGGTGCCGAACGGCATGGTCGACCTGGAGTTCGACGCGATCTGGAAACAGTTGACCGACGAGATGGAACGCCTTGGCCAGACCTTCGAGGACAGCGGCAAGACCGAGGAGGAGACCAAGGCGGAATACCGCGGCATCGCCGAGCGCCGCGTCCGCCTTGGATTGCTTCTCTCCGAGATCGGCAACGCCAACGACGTCCAGGTAACGCCGGAGGAGTTGGCCCGCGCCGTCGCCGATCAGGCCCGGCGCTATCCCGGCCAGGAGAAGGAGGTCTTCGAGTTCTTCCAACAGAACACCGAGGCCCGCGAGCAGCTGCGCGCACCGGTGTTCGAGGACAAGGTCGTCGATTTCATCCTGCAGATCGCGCCGGTGACCACCAACGAGGTCAGTGCGGAGGAGTTGATGCGGGATCCCGAGGAGGACGCCGCCGGCGCCGACGCCGCCACCACCACCTGAGACCGACGCGCGGAGAGCCCGCCATGCATGCCCAACTCGTGCCGATGGTCGTCGAGCAGACGAGCCGCGGCGAGCGCTCCTACGACATCTTCTCGCGGATGCTCAAGGAGCGCATCGTCTTTCTCACCGGTGTGGTCGAGGACCAGATCGCGGCCCTCGTCTGCGCCCAACTGCTGTTCCTCGAGGCCGACAACCCGGACAAGGACATCGCCTTCTACATCAACTCGCCGGGTGGCGTGGTGACGTCGGGGCTCGCCATCTACGACACGATGCAGCTGATCAAGCCGGAGGTCGCCACCTTCTGCATCGGCCAGGCGGCGAGCATGGGCTCGCTCCTCTTGGCCGCCGGAGCGGCCGGCAAGCGCCATTGCCTGCCGCACGCGCGCGTGATGGTGCATCAGCCCTCGGGTGGCTTCCAGGGTCAGGCCTCCGACATCGAAATCCACGCCAAGGAGATCCTCGAGATGCGCCGGCGGCTGAACGAGATCTACGTTCGGCACACCGGCCAGCCGATCGACGTGATCGAGGATGCGGTCGAACGCGATCGGTTCATGAGTGCCGAGCAGGCCAAGGAGTTCGGCCTCGTCGACAAGGTCGTCGAGCAACGGCCGACGAAGCCGACGGCGGAGGGCTGACCCCGCCGTCGGCACCCGCATCGCGGCGCGCGGGGCGGGGTTGTTCCGTCTCGCGGTCGTCGCTACCTTAATTGCCTGGTTTCGACGAGGGTATCCGACTGCATGAGCAAAACCGGCGGCGACGCCAAGAACACGCTTTATTGCTCGTTCTGCGGCAAGAGCCAGCACGAAGTCCGCAAGCTCATCGCGGGGCCGACCGTTTTCATCTGCGATGAATGCGTCGAGCTTTGCATGGACATCATCCGCGAGGAGCACAAAACTCAGCTGTCGAAGAGCCGGGCCGGGGTGCCGACGCCGAACGAGATCAACGGTGTCCTCGATGATTACGTCATCGGGCAGGCGCCGGCGAAGCGGGTGCTGTCGGTGGCGGTGCACAACCACTACAAGCGCCTCGCCCACGCCGGCAAGTCCGGCGACGTCGAGCTGCAGAAGTCCAACATCCTGCTGATCGGCCCCACGGGGTGCGGCAAGACGCTTCTCGCCCAGACGCTCGCCCGCACCCTCGACGTGCCCTTCACGATGGCGGATGCGACCACGCTGACCGAGGCCGGCTATGTCGGCGAGGACGTCGAGAACATCATCCTCAAGTTGTTGCAGGCGTCGGACTACAACGTCGAGCGGGCGCAGCGCGGCATCGTCTATATCGACGAGGTCGACAAGATCAGCCGCAAGTCCGAGAACCCGTCGATCACCCGCGACGTCTCGGGCGAGGGGGTACAGCAGGCGCTCTTGAAGATCATCGAAGGCACGGTGGCGAGCGTGCCGCCGCAGGGTGGGCGCAAGCACCCGCAGCAGGAGTTCCTGCAGGTCGACACCTCGAACATCCTCTTCATCTGCGGCGGCGCCTTCTCCGGGCTCGACAAGATCGTGGCCCAGCGCGGCCGCACCAGCTCGATGGGCTTCGGCGCCGAGGTTCAAAGCCCCGATGCCCGCCAGGCCGGCGAGCTCGTCGCCGAGGTCGAGCCCGAGGACCTGTTGAAGTTCGGCCTGATCCCCGAGTTCGTCGGCCGGTTGCCGGTGGTGGCGACGCTCGAGGACCTGGACGAGCCGGCGCTGGTCTCGATCCTGACCGAGCCCAAGAACGCGCTGGTCAAGCAGTACGAGCGGCTGTTCGAGATGGAGGAGGTCAAGCTGACCTTCACCGACGACGCCCTGCGCGCGGTCGCGCGCAAGGGCATCGAGCGCAAGACCGGCGCGCGCGGGCTGCGCTCGATCCTCGAGAACACCCTTTTGGACACCATGTTCGAGCTGCCGGCGCTCGAGGGCGTCGAGGAGATCGTGGTCAACCGCGAGACCATCGAGCACGGCACCGCACCGTTGCGGATCTACGGCGAACGCCAGGAGCGCAAGGAGGGGACCAACCCCGCGCGCTGACGGTCGTCAGTCGGCTCGGCCGCGGGCGGTGACGGGCCAGCGATCGCCGACGACGCCGTCGCGCACGCGGACGAAGGCGTCGTGCAGGTTGATGGTCGGATCGCAGTGCGGCAGGTCGAGCACCACCCGCTCCCCGACGCTCGGCGCGGCCGTGCCGACCACCTTACCGGACTCGTCGCCGGCGCGCTCGTAAGCGAGCCCGGCCGGCGCCTTCACGCTCGGCAGTGGCCCGTCGAAGGAGAGGCTCTTCGAGCCCGCGTCGATGGTGGCGTGGCCTTCGTGGTTGGCGCTCACGACCTGGGTCGAGAGAAACGCCGAGCGGGTGAAGGTCGGCTCGTCGACGACGAGCGGTTCGTTGGCGGCGTACGCGTCGTCCATGACGGCGTAGGAGCCCACCTGCACGTCGCTGAACAGGCCGCCGATGGCGTCGAGCGCAAAGCTGCCCGTACCGCTGCCCGTCACGATCTCGCAGGGCAGCTCGGCGGCCGTGAGGGCTGCGACGGTCCGGATGAGCGGCGCCCAGACCGCTCGCGCCGCCGCCGCCGCCGCGCGCCTCGGCGATGTGCTGGATCGTGTCGGGGTAGCACTGCACGCCGCGAAAGCGGAGGTTGGGCGCCCCGTCGACCGCGCGGGCCACCGCCAGCACCGCTTCGGTGGTGGCCGCACCGGTGCGGGCCGTGCCGGGGTCGAGGTCGACCAGGACGTCGATCACCGGCCCTGCGGCCGCCAGGGCCAGCGCCAGGGCTTCGGTGGCGGCCACGTCGTCGACGACGACCGTGAGCCCCGGCGACCCGAGCGCGATCTGCGCCAGTCGGTGAAGCTTGCGCGGCCCGACGAGCGGGCTCGTGATCAACAGCGGGCCCAGACCCTCGGCGGCGAGCGCCTCGGCCTCGCCGAGCTTGGCGCAGCAGAGACCCACCGCCCCGGCGTCGAGCTGCCGCCGGCCGATGGCGGCGCATCTGTGCGTCTTGGCGTGCGGGCGGAGTTCGATTTCGCGCGCGGGCGAAGGCCGCCATCGCGTCGATGTTCACCTCCAGCGCGTCGAGCTCGAGGACCAGCGTCGGGGTGTCGAGGTCGAGGCGGGTAACGGCATCCATCATGCCTCGCTCCAGCGCGCGGCGGCGGCGTCGTCGCTCGCGTTGGCCTCGACCCAGCGCTCGCCCGCGGCGGTCTCCTCGCGCTTCCAGAACGGGGCCCGGGTCTTGAGCCAGTCCATCAAGAAGGCGCAGGCCTCGAAGGCGGCCCGGCGGTGGCGCGCGCAGCAGACGACCAGCACGATCGGCTCGCCCGGCTCCATGCGGCCGTAGCGGTGGATCACCAGCGTCGCCTGCAACGGCCAGCGGCCCTGCGCTTCGGTTTCGATCCGCTCGAGCTCGCGCTCGGTCATCCCCGGATAGTGCTCCAGCGTCAGCGCGCGGATCGCCTCGTCACCGTCGCCTTTGCGCACGATCCCCTGAAAGGTGACCACCGCGCCGATGTCGTCGCGACCCGCCGTCAGCGCCGCGCTCTCGGCACCGGCGTCGAAGGGAGCGCGCTGGACGCGGATCATCCGCCCGTCACCGGCGGGAAGAAGGCGACCTCGTCGCCCGGCCGTACCGGGATCGCGGCGTCGGTGACATGGGTGTGGTTGACCGCGACGCGGACGACACCCGGCGCCTGCCAAGCCTCCTTGAAGCCCGGCGAGCGCTCGGCGAGCCAGTCGCCGAGAGCCCCCACGGTGGTGACCTCGGCGGGAAGCTCGATTTCCTCGCTCGCGGTGCCGACGCGGTGGCGCAGCCAGGCGAAATAGAGGATGCGCATCGCTCACACCTTGACGGGTTGATCGGCCAGCTGGCCGAGGGCGGTCTTGACGTACTGCGCGCCGGTGAGCGCGGTGAGCGCCGCCGCCAGCCACAACAGCGCGGCGCCCGCGGCGGCTCCGCCCGGCACGTGGTCGCCGACGACCAGCACGGCCAGCGCGACCATCTGCACCGTCGTCTTCCATTTGGCCAGCAGCGTCACCGGCAGCGACGGCCCCGTGCCGGCGAGCGCCTCGCGCAGGCCGGAGATCGTGAGCTCGCGCAACAAGATCACCAGCACCGGCACGAGCGGGGCCTCGCCGGCGGCGAGCAGCATGACCAGCAGCGTCGCGACCAGCAGCTTGTCGGCGATCGGATCGAGGCAGCGCCCGAGGGCGGAGACCTCGCCGCGGGCGCGGGCGAGCCGGCCGTCGAGCCAGTCCGTCGCCGCCGCGGCGAGAAAGAGCACCAGCGCGGCGACGCTGGCGCGGGGATCGTCCACCCAGAGCAGCAGCGCCAGCGGCACCAGCGCCGCGATGCGCGACAGGGTGAGCCATGTCGGCAACGTGATGACCATCGCTCAGCCCTGCTCGTGAAAGTGGTCGTAGATCTGCCGCGCCACCTGGCGGCTGATGCCGGGCACCTGCTCGAGGTCCTTGAGGCCCGCCTCCTCGACCCGGCGCGCCGAGCCGAAATGGGTCAACAGCGCCTTCTTGCGCTTGCCGCCGATGCCGGCGATCGAGTCGAGCGGCGAGGTCTTCATCGCCTTGCCGCGCTTGTTGCGGTGGGTCGAGACGGCGAAGCGGTGGGCCTCGTCGCGCAGGCGCTGGATGAAGTAGAGCAGCGGATCGCGCTCGCCGAGCTCGAGCGGCGCGGCGTCGAGGCGGTGCAGCACCTCGCGGCCGGCATGGCGGTCGGGTCCCTTGGCGACGGCGACCAGCGGCACGTCGCGGATGCCGAGCTCGTTCAGGACACCGGCCACCGCCGAGAGCTGGCCCTGGCCGCCGTCGACGAGCACGAGGTCGGGCCAGACCCCGCTCTGCCGCTCCGGGTCCTCCTTCACCAGCCGCTGAAAGCGCCGTCGAAACACCTCGCGCATCATCGCGAAGTCGTCGCCCGGCACGGTCGTCGCGTCCTTGATGTTGAAGGTACGGTAGGCTTGGCGCTCGAAGCCCTCCGGGCCGGCGACGACGAACACGCCGGCGGCGTGGCGGCCCTGGATGTGGCTGTTGTCGTAGACCTCGACGCGCTTGGGTGGCTCCGCCAGCTCCAGCGTCTCGCCGAGCGTGTCGAGCTGGCGGCGCTGCGCCGAGCCTTCGGCCAGGCGGCGGGCGAGGGCCTGCTCGGCGTTCGTGCGGGCGTGGTCGACGAGCTCGCGCTTGGCTCCGCGCTGCGGCACCAGCACCCTGACCCGCCGCTCGGCGCGGCTGGTGAGCGCCTCCTCCAGAACGTCCTGCTGAGGTGTGGCCTCCGACAGCAGCACCAGCCGCGGCGGCGTACGCTCGCTGTAGAACTGCGCGCAGAAGGTCTCCAGCGCCTCGCCGCTCTCGGCGCCCTGGCCGGCGCTCGGGTAGTACGCCTTGTTGCCGTAGTTGCGCCCGCCCCGATAGAAGAAGACCTGGACGCAGAGCTGGCCGCCCTCGGCGTGCAGCGCCACGACGTCGGCGTCGCTCACCGCGCGGGTGTTGATACCCTGCGCCGACTGGATGTGGGCGAGCGCCTTCAAGCGGTCGCGCAGCATGGCCGCGCGCTCGAAATCGAGCTGGTCGGCGGCCGCCGCCATCTCCCGCTTGAGCCGCTCCTGAATCTCGTAGGAGCGGCCATTGAGGAAGGTGCGGACCTCGTCCACCGTGCGGTTGTAGCTCGCCGCGTCGATGCGGCCGACGCAGGGCGCCGTGCAGCGCTTGATCTGGTATTGCAGACAGGGCCGCGTCCGGCTCTCGAAAAAGGCGTCGGTGCAGTTGCGCATCGGAAACGCCCGCAACAGCGCGTTCAAGGTCTGGTTGACCGCGCCCGCCGACGCGAACGGGCCGAAATACTCGGTGTCGTCGCGCTTGGAGCCCCGGTGCTTGCCGATCTGCGGGAAGGGGTGGTCGGTGCGCAGGAAGATGTAGGGAAACGACTTGTCGTCGCGCAGGACGATGTTGAAGACCGGGCGCAGCCGCTTGATGAGGTTGGCCTCGAGCAAGAGCGCCTCGACCTCGCTCGCCGTGGTGACGAACTCCATCTCGCGGGTGAGCGCGATCATTCGCGCGATGCGCTGGGTGTGGCCCTGGCCCTTGGCGTAGGCGGCCACCCGCTTCTTCAGGTCCTTGGCCTTGCCGACGTAGAGCACGTCACCCTTGGCGCCGAGCATCCGGTAGACGCCCGGCTGATGCGGCAGCGTCTTGACCTTGGCGGCGACCAATTGGGCGCCGGCGAGCTCCGCGGTCGTGCCCGCTTCGCCCGGGGCGGCGGCGAATTCGTCCATGCGCCGAGACTTGGCACGAGCCGCCACGCCGTTCAACGCCCGGGCGACGCGCCCTTCGGCCGCCCGTTGTCGTCGCGAGCGCACACCGCCGCGTGATCCAGGCGACGCCGCCCGGAAGGCGCGCCGGGGATGGAGACACGCGAGGGTGTCGAGAACCACGTCAAGTCGAACCCGCTGCCGGCACGGCCGTCCGTCCAGCGGCCGCGGACCTATCTGCAAGGTTTCATCGAGGGCGCAATGCTCGGTGACGTGCGCTTCCCCCGGGGTGTGGCGCGGGCGCTGGCGACGCCGGCGGCGGATCACCTCGTGCGGCGGCAACCGCCGACGACGCGACGCGTTGACGACGCGATGACGACGACACGTGAGGATGCGACGATGGACGGCACGGCGACGGCGGTCTGGCGGGGCGGCCTCACGGTCGGCAAAAGCGAGCTCGACGCGGCGAGCGGCGTGCTGACGGCGGCGCCCTATTCGTTCGAGACCCGCTTCGAGGGCGCGGCCGGCACCAATCGCGAGGAACTCGTCGCCGCTGCCCACGCCGGGTGCTACGCCATGGCGCTGGCGATGATCCTGGGCGAGCAGGGCTTCACGCCCGAGCGCATCGACGCCGAGGCCCGGCTCGGCCTCGAGGGCCAGGAGGGCGGCTTCGCCATCACCAACTCCCATCTGACGGTGCGCGCCGAGGTTCCCGGCGTCGACGCCGGCGCCTTCGCCAAAGCCGCCGAGACGGCCAAGTCGGGCTGTCCGGTCTCCAAGGCGCTGACCGCGGCGATCACGTTGGACTCCCGGCTGGCCGAGTGAGGGCGCCGCGCCGACCGGCGGCTTGATCTCGGACATGGCGGGGGGCGGCCGCTCGGCGTTCACTGCCGAGGCTTCGCGAGCGGACGTCGAGATGGTGAGGAACATCTTCGTTGTGGGCCTGGAGCCGTTCAATCAGCGGCTGTTGGAGCGCGTGCGCGGAGCCGACGACTACCGTTTCCACGGCCTGCTCGACGTGCGCGACGTCGCCGGGCTCGGGCCGTTCGACGTCCCGGCCATGCTCCACGACGCCCATGCCGCGCTCGACCGCTTCGACGGCACCATCGACGCGGTGGTGGGCTATTGGGATTTCCCCACCCAGATGCTGGTGGCGGTGCTGCGCGCGGACCGCGGCCTGCGCGGACCGTCGCTCGAGGCGGTGATGCGCTCGGAGCACAAATACTGGGCGCGGATCGAGCAGCGTCGGATCGATCCGGAGGTGGTGCCGGCCTTCGCCCCCTTCGACCCGTTCGGCGCCGGCGCCGGCCGCCTGCCACCGTTGCCCTACCCGTTCTGGCTCAAGCCGGTGAAGAGCCACTCCTCGCTCTTGGGCTTTCGCATCGAGGACGCCGCCGATCTGGCCGACGCCGTCGCCCAGCTCCGGCGCGACGTCCATCTCTTCGCCGACCCCCTCGCGCTGTTTCTCCGCCGCGCCGAGCTGCCGCCGGCGGTCGCCGACGCCCCGCCGCATCTGTGCATCGCCGAGGCGATCGTCTCGCACGGCCGGCAGTACACGGTCGAAGGCTTCGTCCAGGGCGGCAGCGCCGAGATCTACGGCATCGTCGGCTCGGTGCGCGGCCGCAACCGATCCAGCTTCGAGCGCTACGAGTACCCCGCCGACGTCCCCGCCGCGGTCGCCGCCGACATGGGCGAGATCGCCAAGCGGATGGCGGAGCGCACCGGCCTCGACGACACCCCCTTCAACATCGAATTCTTCGTCGATCGGGAGCGCGATCGGCTCTGGCTGTTGGAGCTCAACGTCCGCATATCGAAGTCTCACAGCCCGTTGTTCGAAAAGGTCACCGGTGTGTCCAACAGTGAAGTCATGCTCGACGTGGCGCTCGGCGAGCGCCCGGACTACCCGCCGGCCGATGGCCGCTTTCGCTACGCCGCCAAGTTCATGCCGCGGCTCTACGGCGAGCGCGACGACTCGATCGTGACCCGCGTGCCGGTGCGCGCCGAGCTCGACGAGCTGGAGGCGCGCTTTCCCGGCACCGACATCCAGATGCACCTGGTCGAAGGTGAGCGGCTCGGCGACATCCGTCACCGCGACAGCTATTCCTACGAGCTGGCGACGATCTTCATGGGGGCGGACCGCCGCGCCGACCTCATGGAGAACTACCGGCGCTGCCGCGCCGCCCTGGACGTCCAGATCGACGGAGCCCGGGTGTGAACCTGCCGGCGGTCCGGACCGAGCTGCCGCGACGGGTGCGCAGCTTCGAGACCGTGTGGATCCCGCTGCCCGACGGCGCCCGGCTGGCGGCCCGGCTGTGGCTGCCGGAGGATGCCGACGACCGGCCGGTGCCGGCGATCCTCGAATACATCCCCTATCGCCGCCGCGACGTCACCCGCGAGCGCGATTCGACCATGCACCCCTACGTCGCCGGCCACGGCTACGCCTGTCTGCGCGTCGATCTGAGGGGCTCGGGCGACAGCGACGGCGTGCTCGAAGACGAGTACCTCCAACAGGAGCTCGACGACGGCGTCGCCGTCATCCGCTGGCTCGCGGCGCAGCCCTGGTGCACCGGCCGGGTCGGGATGATCGGCATCTCCTGGGGCGGCTTCAACGGGCTGCAGATCGCGGCGATGCGGCCCGAAGCGCTCGGCGCCGTCGTCACCGTCTGCGCGAGCGACGACCGCTACGCCGACGACGTCCACCACATGGGCGGCTGCCTTCTGGGCGACAATCTCTCCTGGGCGTCGGTGATGTTCGCCTACAACGCCCTGCCGCCGGACCCCGAGGTCGTGGGTGAGCGCTGGCGCGCGATGTGGCGCGAGCGGCTGGAGGGCAGCGGGCTCTGGCTCGGCACCTGGCTCAGGCACCAGCGCCGCGACGCCTATTGGCGTCACGGCTCGATCTGCGAGGACTACGGCGCGGTGCGCTGTCCGGTGATGGCGGTGAGCGGCTGGGCCGACGGCTACTCCAACGCCGTCTTTCGCCTGCTCGCCAACCTCGACGTGCCGCGGCGCGGGCTGGTCGGGCCGTGGGGCCACAAATACCCCCATCTCGGTGTTCCCGGTCCCGCCATCGGGTTCCTGCAGGAGTGCCTGCGCTGGTGGGACCGCTGGCTCAAAGGCGTCCCCAACGGCGTCGAGAACGACCCGATGCTGCGGGTGTGGATGCAGGCGAGCGCGCCGCCGACGGCACGCTACGTCCACCGCCCCGGGCGCTGGGTCGCCGAGACCAGCTGGCCGTCGCCGCGGCTGCGCACCGAAAGCCTGGGGCTCGCGACCGGCCGGCTGGTGCGCGCCGGCGAGGGCGACGGCGACGAGGTGTTGACGGTGCAGTCCCCGCTCACCGTCGGGCTGTTCGCGGGCAAGTGGTGCTCCTACGCCGCCGGACCCGATCTCGCCCACGACCAGCGCCAGGAGGACGGTGGTGCGCTGGTCTTCGACGGCGAGCCGCTGGCCCAGGATCTCGAGATCCTGGGCGCGCCGGAGCTCGAGCTCGACGTCGCCGCCTCGCAACCGATCGCGATGATCGCGGTGCGCCTCTCCGACCTCGCCCCCGACGGCAAGGCGACGCGGGTGACCTACGGTTTGTTGAACCTCACCCACCGTGACGGTCCGCGCTATCCCGAGCGCCTGGAGCCGGGCCGGTTCTACCGCGTGCGGGTGCGGCTCAACGACATCGCGCAGACCTTCGCCGCCGGCCACCGGCTACGGCTGGCGGTGTCCTCGTCGTACTGGCCACTGGCCTGGCCGCCGCCGGCGCCGACCCGGCTGTCGCTCGCCACCCGCGAGGCGCGGCTGCACCTGCCGGCGCGCCCCGCGCGCGCCGAGGACGCCGCGCTCGAGCCGTTCGAGGTGGCCGCGGGGACGCCGCCCGAGCGCCGTGTTCCGCGCACGCCGAGCGATCACAACTGGCTGGTGCACCGCGATCTCGCCGCCGACGCCTCGACGCTCGAGGTCATCAACGACCACGGCATCTTCGACATCCCCGAGATCGACCTCGCCGTCGAGCTCAGCACGCGCGAATGGTACCGCTCGGTCGGCGACGACTTCACCTCCGCCTGCGGCGAGACCCGCACGGTGCGCAACTTCACCCGCGGCGACTGGGCGATCCGGACCTGCACCCGCACGCTCTTGACCTCGACCGCCAGCGACTTCCGCCTGCGCGCCGAGCTCGACGCCTGGGAGGGCGAGAGCCGGGTGTTCTGCCGGAGCTGGGACGAGCGCATCCCGCGCGATCACGTCTGAGCGCGCGCAAAACCCGCCAACTCGGCGAAGCGGTCGCCGCGCTCCTCGAAGTCGCGGAAACGGCCGTAGGACGGCGCCGCCGGCGACAGCAGCACGACGCCTGCCGCGGGCGTGATCGCTTTGGCCTCGGCGACCGCGGCGGCGAGGTCGCGGGCGGGCGCGACCGCCGTCGCCGTGAGCGCCGCGGCCAGGGCAGATCGGAAGAGCACACGTCTGAACTCCAGTCACGTGAAACGATC